>JAQBZY010000061.1 GCA_027620395.1 Pseudomonadota bacterium | reverse complement strand
CATGGCGCAGGCTGCTGGTGCCGCCCTCTGGCATATGTGGCATTACCACGGCACCTATGGCGTCAAACATCCGGACCCAGACTATCCTTATGGCGTTCGCGTCAAGCGATTGCCCGACTGGGTGCCCGGGCGGGGTGCCCGTGAAAACGTGAAGGTGCCGTGGATCATCGTTGACCGAAATGGCCGACGCTACATGAACGAGTACCAGCCCTACACACAAGATACGTCGGCCCGCTCCATGGCACTTTTTGACGCCCAGACACAGACGTATCCGCGAATTCCGTCACTGATGGTGTTCGACGACGATGCGCGCGGGACCTATCCGCTCTGCGCGCCGACTTTCAACGACCCCAACTTGGCCTTCGATTACAGCCCCGAGGCACTGCAAGATTTGGAGGATCGGATCGTCCGCAAGGTCGATACCTTCGACGACCTTGCCGCCGCGCTGAATGTCGAAGCCGACGTGTTGCGCGAATCGTTGGACCGCTGGAATGCCTCGTGCGACATGGGTAAGGATTCCGACCATGGACGCCCGCCATCGTCGATGATGAAAATCGAGAAAGCGCCATTTTACTATGCTGAGGTGTGGCCATTGTGCCAGAACACCCATGGCGGACCGGTACACAATGTTCACCAGCAAGTCATAAACGGATACGGTGAACCGATCCCCAGGCTTTACGCCGCCGGTGAATTGGGCGGGGTCTTCGGCCACCTCTATCTCGCCGGCGGCAATCTTGCGGAATGTTTTGTCGGAGGTTGGACTGCCGGTCGACACGCGGCAGGCCTTGCGCCATGGTATAACGCCGTTGATTAATCAATCCTATGACCAGTAATAATGAAAAACTCTGTAAATGCATGTAATGTTTGGCAGCTATAGTGATGCCAGAATGGTGCCGTGCCGGCCCTACAAGGAAATTTCGAAATCATGAAGCCGCCTCCGTTCCATTACCATGATCCACGTTGTCTCGATGACGCGCTCGGCCTTCTCGCCGAGAAGGAAAACGCTAAGCTGCTCGCCGGCGGTCAGTCGTTGATGCCGATGCTAAACATGCGCTTCGTTTTCCCCGACGACGTCATCGACTTGAACCGTATCCCGGAACTGACCTCCATTGGTGAGGACGAAGGCCTCGTTCGGATCGGCGCCATGACGCGGCAATGCGCGCTCGAACGCTCTGAGGTGATTCGCGATCACTGCCCAATTATTATCGAGGCGTTGCGCTATGTTGGCCACATCCAGACACGCAATCGCGGCACCATCGGTGGCAGCCTCTGCCATCTCGACCCATCGGCGGAACTGCCGACGGTGGCCCAGGGTCTCGACGCGACGATCCATATTCAAAGCAAGCGCGGCGCACGTACGCTGGCCATGGAGGATTTCCCCGCCTTCTATATGACGCCGGCGATCGAACCTGACGAGATCGTCACAGCAGTCGAATTTGCGCCTTGGCCGAAAGATCACGGATTTGCCTTCGTTGAATTCGCGCGGCGCCTCGGCGACTTCGCCATCGTGGGTGTCGCCGTATTATTGGTTGTTTCGGCGGACGGCTCGATCAGCCGCGCCTCCATAACCCTCGGTGGCGTCGGTCAGGCTCCGATTCGTTGTACCGCCGCGGAGGAGATCGTCACCGGCAGCAACGATAGTGACGCGGCAATGCGGGAGGCAGCCGAAACCTGCCGCAAGATTGATGCCATGGACGACCTTCATGTGTCTGGAGTGTATCGTCAGAAATTGGCGGTGGCCTTGACCCTGAGGGCGCTTCGCAAGGCTTATGACCGGGCTATTGGAGAATCAGTGGCATGACCGATACACGGACCATCTCTGTTACCGTTAATGGCTCACGCCACGATCTTGAGATTGAGACGAGGCTGACACTGGCCGATTTTCTGCGTCATCAAATTAGTCTTACGGGAACCCATGTCGGTTGCGAACACGGCGTTTGCGGCGCCTGCACGGTGCTGGTCGACGGACAAGCTGTACGCAGCTGCCTGATGCTCGCCGTGCAAGCTGACGGCGCCATGGTCACCACGGTCGAGAGCATGACCGGCGAGAATGAACAATTGCATCCGCTGCAACAGGCCTTTCACGATAACCACGGTCTGCAATGCGGGTTCTGCACCCCCGGGATATTGATGACCTTGTTGGAATTCCTGCAGCACAATCCATCGCCGAACGAGACCGAGGTACGCGAAGCGCTTTCCGGCAGTCTCTGCCGTTGTACTGGTTATCAGAAGATTGTCGCCGCGGCGCTTGACGCGGCAAGCCGCTTGCGCCAGGACGTTGGTAAGACCGCCGGGAGGCGCGAATCATGAGCAGTCGTAAATTCGAACCGAGGATGGGACGCCTCGAGGATCGGGCGCTGTTGACCGGCAAAGGCCGATATGTCGATGATATCCACCTTCCCAACATGATCGAGGTCGCTTTCGTTCGCTCGCCTCATGGGCACGCCCTTTTCCATTCGATCGATGCGACGGCGGCACTGGCGCATCCGGGCGTCCATGCGGTCTATACCCACGCCGACGTAGTGCGAACATTGACTTCGGACCATATTCCGCCGGACCAACTGATCGAGAGCTTCCCGGCGACGACCTGGCCCTACATCCTGCCCAAGGACGAGGTTTGCTTCGTCGGCGAGGCAGTCGCCATTGTCGTCGCGGACACTCGCTACATCGCCGAGGACGCGGCCGCTCTGGTCGAGGTCGATTACGAACCTCTGCCGGTGGTTTCAAACTGCCGTCAGGCGAGCGTCCCGGAAAGTGCCACGGTCCATCGCGATGCCGACAGTAACATCGTCAGCCATTTTACTACCGAATACGGCGACACCGAAACGGCCTTTGCGGAAGCCGCTCATGTCTTCGGTTTTTCCCTCAATCAACATCGCGGCGGCGCCCATTCCATCGAAGGCCGCGGTGTCGTCGTCAACTATGACGCCGATGCCCACCATCTGACCATTTGGACCTCGACTCAGTCGGCGCACAAATCCCGTGACGCGGCGGTCGAATTATTTGACATGGACGAAAGCCAGGTGCGGGTCATTGTGCCAGATGTCGGCGGTGGGTTCGGTGGCAAGAACACGGTTTATCCAGAGGAAATCCTGACGATCATGGCGTCACGCCTTTTGGCGCGGCCGGTTAAATGGATTGAAGATAGGCGTGAGCATTTCATCGCCTCGATTCAGGAACGCGACCAGGAGTGGGACATCGAGGTCGCGGTCGATACGGAGGCCCGGGTTCAAGGCGTTCGCGGCACCATCTACCACGACCAGGGCGCTTATACCTTGCTCGGCCTGCACGTGCCCCACAATTCGTCCATCGCCGTGCCCGGCCCCTATCACCTTCCCAGCTACAGTATGGAGGTCATCGTCTCCGAGACCAACAAGGTCAGCTCTATTCCGGTGCGCGGCGCCGGCTACCCCGAAGGCAACTTCGCCATGGAGCGTATCCTCGACCGGATCTCCCGGGAACTCGGCGTGGACCGTGCCGAAGTGCGTCGGCGCAATCTCATTCCGGGCGAAGCGATCCCGTATGAAATGCCGATGAAGACCCGCGAGGGAACACCGATGATATACGAAAGTGGTAATTTCACGCGCTGCCACGAGAAGGCGCTGGAGGCCGCCGGATACGAGGATTTCGCCCGACTTCAGCAGAAGGCTCGTGCCGAGGGACGCCACATCGGTATCGGCGTTGCCAACATGGTCAAGGTGACCGGTCGCGGTCCCTTTGAATCGGCGACCGTTCGTGTCGGTCGTTCGGGGCGGGTCATCGTCTATACCTCGGCCATGGCCATGGGCCAGGGCACCAAGACGGCACTGGCGCAAGTCTGTGCCGAGCAACTTTCCATCCCACCAGACCAGATCACTGTCGTAACTGTCGATACGGCTTCGTCTCCCATCGGCATCGGTGCCTACGGTAGCCGCACCATGGTCAATGCGGGCAACTCGGTACACCTGGCCGCCGGCGAAGTCCGCGACAAGGCAATCAGGGTTGCAGCCCATGTTTTCGAGGTCGAGGAGAAGGACATTGAAATTGCTGACGGTTTCGCACGCGTCAAGGGTGATCAAGCAAAATCCCTAACCTTTAAGGACATCGCCAAGGCGCTGGGTGCGGCAAAGGGGCTAGCCATTCCCAAGGATATGCCAATCGGCTTCGAGGCGACGGTCAACTTCAGACCCCCCGACGTTACTTATTGCAACGCCAGCCATGTGGTCCAGGTCGAAGTCGATCCGGAAACTGGCGGTGTCGAGATCGTTCGCTATGTCGTCGTCAACGACAGCGGCACCCTTATCAACCCGACCCTGGTCGAAGGGCAACTCCAGGGCGGCATTGCCCACGGAATCGGAAACGCGCTTTACGAATGGATGGGCTATGACGAGAACGCACAGCCGGTGATCACCAATTTAGCGGAGTACCTATTGCCGACGTCAACAACGGTGCCGAATATCGAAATCATCCACGAAGAAACCCCTTCGACGCTCAACCCGCTCGGCGTCAAGGGCGCGGGTGAATCGGGCGTCGTTGCGGTCGCGGGAGCTGTCATTTCCGCGGTCGAGAACGCCCTCGAGCCGTTCGGTATATGGATTAGTGATGCGCCGATCTCACCGATGAGAATCGTCGAATTAATCGAGGAATCAAAAGCCGCCGGATAAAGCGTTGTCGCGGACTGCGGGTCGGTTAGGAAAAGCCGAAAAACCGTTTGACGGCATTCCACAAAACGCGCAGTCCAAGACTGAGCCCGGAAATCGGAGCAGTTACGGACGGTTTTATCGACTCCGCCTCAATCGCAACCGTGGTGCCATCCGTCGCCGTCGCCGTATCACCGCCCTTGGTCGTCAGTTGGGCGTTGAGGTTCTTCGCAAACTGGCCGACCAACTGTGATGCCAGATCGGAAATCATGCCGGCGCCTCTACCGTATTGGGCGATTGAACCGGAAAGTTGCAAGTCTGTGTGGATATCGACTCGAGTGCCATCGCCGTCGGCGGCGAGCGAGAAATTTACCTTGGCTTCGGCGCCACCGCGTCCTTTGGGGTCGGCACCGCGGGCGGAAACCCATACTTGGTGATTAGCTTCATCGATCGTTTCGAATTGGACGACGCCGGCGAACGTCAGCGCCACCGGTCCCAGGCGGACGGAGACACGGCCTTTGTAAGTCTTTTCATCGATGGTCTCAGTGATTTCGGCGCCCGGCATGCATGGTGCGATGCGTTCGATATCCATGAGCACCACCCAGGCTTTGGCTAGCGGTAGCGAAACGTTGAATGTGTTGTCAATTTCCATTAGTCATCCTATTTGCCACTTACGATTGCGCCTTGCCGACACGCGCAAGAGTGCCCGGCGCTTATTTACACAGGACATCGACCATTCGGCAATTTGAAAAATTAGATGGCAACCATAGTCCAAAACTATAGCCCTTAAATTTGTATTGACAAGTAGGTTACTATATATTTAATTTTCATCAGCGGTTCTGAATAGTGAGGAATTTCCATTGGGTTCAATTCGACTGGGCGTCGATACAGGTGGGACATTCACCGATATCACGGTCCTCGAAGAGGATACCGGGATGGTTTCCATCGCCAAGGTGGCAAGTCGGCCAGACGACCCCGCAGGCGCGTTGATCGAGGCGGTTGAAAAGGGCATTGAGATTGCCAATGTCGATGCCGGAGACGTCACCCTGCTGGTTCACGGCACAACCATCGTCACCAACGCGGTGCTCGAGAATGAGCTTCCCCAAACGTCACTGGTTACTACCGAAGGCTTCAAGGACGTGCTCGAGATTGGGCGCCATTTCAGGCCCGATATGTACGACCTGCAACAGGTAAAGGTGCCTCCGCTGGTGCCGCGCGAACGGCGTTACTGCGTCGCCGAAAGGATGACGTCCGAGGGCGAAATCCTCGTAACTCCGGAGCACGACGAGGTGCTCCGACTGGTCGAGGAGATTCGCAAGACCAATTCCAACACCGTCGCTGTTTGTTTTCTCAACTCATTCATCAATCCAGCCAATGAAATTATGGTGCGGGACTGGCTCATTGCGGAACTGCCTGACGCTAGTATTTCCGCATCGCACGAGGTTTGCCGTGAAATCCGAGAATTCGAACGCATGAGTACGGTCGCCTTGAATGCAGCAACTATGCCGTTGATGGCGGATTACCTGGCCGAAATATCGCCGCGCGTCAAAATCGCTTTGCCTAATGCCAAGGTTCTGTTGATGCAGTCCAATGGCGGTTCGTTGACAGTCGAGGCGTCCCGGAAATTTCCCGTGCGCTTGATCACGTCGGGCCCGGCGGGGGGTGCCTTGGCGGTGCAGCGGCTCGGCAAGGCGACCGGGAATCCCAATTTGCTCGGTGTCGACATGGGCGGAACCAGCACCGACATTTCGCTCATTCACAAGGGCGAGACACGCATGACTACGGAGAGCGCCATCGCTGAACACCCCGTGAAATTGCCGATGATCGAGATCAACACCATCGGCGCCGGAGCCGGCAGCATTGCATGGCTCGATAACTGGGGTGGACTTCATGTCGGCCCCCGGAGCGCCGGTGCTGACCCTGGTCCCGTTGCTTATGGCCGTGGCGGTACCGAGCCGACGGTCGCCGATGCCAACATCGTTCTCGGGCGGATGCATCCAGATCGGTTTCTGGGCGGCAAGATGTCAGTCGATCGCGAAGCCGCACGCAACGCCGTCGCGGAAAAGATTGGCAAAGCGTTAGACCTTAGCGTCGAGGAAGCAGCCGCAGGCATCCTTCGCATCGCTATTTCAAACATGGAAAGAGCGGTTCGGGTTAGTTCCGCCGAGCGTGGGTTCGATCCTCGCGATATTACTTTGGTTGCTTTCGGTGGCGCGGGGCCGCTTCACGCCGCTGAGCTGGCCAAGGCTGCCGGCATACCAACCGTCTTGGTACCGGAAGCACCCGGCGTATTCTCAGCCATTGGCCTGGTTATGGCGGATATTCGGCATGATTTTGTCCAGACTCAGATGATGAAGGACATCGAAATCACACCGCAGAAACTTGACCAGCTCTACGAACAACTCGACGCCCAGGGCCGCGAGGCCTTGTCGCGGGACGGGGTTTCTGAAGACCAATGGGTTTTGCAACGGTCGGCGGATTTCCGGTACGTCGGGCAGGCCTATGAAGTAAATATCCCAGTGCCGGGTGGCAAGCTAAACGCTGGTTCCATCGCCTCGACCATCCAGGCTTTTCACGATCTCCACCTTCAGCTCTACGCCCACAACCGCCCCGACGCCCGGGTGGAATTCGTCAACAGCCGGGTCGCCGCCATCGGCTTGACAGCCGCTCCTCCCATGCG
>JAQBZY010000060.1 GCA_027620395.1 Pseudomonadota bacterium | reverse complement strand
TGCGCGGCGCACTGACCAAGGGGCTTCGCGCTTACGGCGATTTGGTCAACAACAAGCAGGCCGGGAAAATTCAGGCCGAGGATGTGGTCGCCGGCGCCGACGTGATGCTGTCGCTGTTCATCAAGGAGCCGCAGTTCCAGGGCCAGACCAAGGAAAGACTCGCCACCGCCGATGCGCAGCGCCTGGTCGAAACGGCGGTGCGCGACCATTTCGACCATTGGCTTTCGGCGGCGCCGGAAATTGCCAAGCCGCTTCTGGAATACGCCATCGAGCGGGCCGAGATCAGACTTAAAAAACGCGATGACAAACAGACCAAGCGACAATCGGCGACAAAGCGGCTGCGACTGCCGGGGAAACTTTCCGACTGCACGCTATCGACGCGGGAGGGAACCGAACTTTTCATTGTCGAGGGCGATTCCGCCGGCGGTTCAGCCAAACAAGGCCGAGATCGGCAATCCCAGGCGATCCTGCCGCTCCGGGGCAAGATCCTCAACGTCGCCAGCGCAACCAACGACAAGCTCCGCGCCAATCAGGAACTGAACGATCTGACCGAGGCGCTCGGCTGCGGCACCGGTGAGCGATTCATGGAAGACGATCTCCGCTACGACAAGATCATCATCATGACGGACGCCGACGTTGACGGCGCCCATATCGCGGCGCTGTTGATGACGTTTTTCTATCAGGAAATGCGCGGCCTGATCGATACCGGGCACCTCTATTTGGCGATGCCACCGCTGTATCGACTGAGCCAGGGCGGCAAGACCATCTACGCCCGCGACGACGCCCACAAGGACCAGCTCATGGAGACCGAGTTCAAGGGCCGCGGCAAAGTCGAGATCAGCCGCTTCAAGGGCTTGGGCGAAATGCCGCCGGCGCAGCTCAAGGAAACCACCATGAGCCCGAAAAATCGGACCCTGATCCGGGTCACGCTGCCCGGCGTTCACACCGACGACGACAAGATCGAGGCCAAGGCAACGGCGCGCCTCGTCGATCAATTAATGGGCAAGAAGCCGGAACTCCGCTTTGCCTATATCCAGGAACACGCCGAATTCGTTCAGGATCTGGACGTCTAAACGTGGCCGGCCTGAGTAATGGCGGGCAGAGTTCCAAAGACACTGTACGGGCCTATTTCGATGGCCAAGCGGGCAAGTATTCCGAAAAGACCGAGCGCGGCCCGCTACAGATCGTCCGCCGGATGGAAGCGGCGGCCGTCATGAAGGCCATTGGCGACGTTAGCGGGCTGAACGTGATCGAGATTGGCAGCGGTGCCGGTCACTACACCCGAAGATTACTGGCTGAGGACGCGGGGCACGTTTGGGCCATCGATCTTTCGGCAAGGATGCTGGAGAACCTCGCCAACCCCAGGATCACCACGATCAACGCCGACGCGGCGGCGTTTCAGCTTGGCGTCACCGCGCCGCTGATCGTCAGCATCGGACTTCTGGAATTCGTGCCCGACCCCAAGGCGGTATTGGAAAACGCCGCCCGCCATGCCGAGGCCGGGGCCCGGTTGGTGCTGATGGTGCCAAGGCTTTGTCTGGTCGGTCACCTATACCGGTATTTTCATCGCCGGCACGGCTTTCCAATTCACCTTTTCACCGCAGACAAACTTACGCGCATTGCCAAGTCCGCCGGCTGGGAAGCCGTATCTGTCGCCACCTGCCCGCCTTTGAGTTTGGTCGCGGCCTTCCGCCTCGCCTGAATTTGGCGGAGCTGGTCAGTTCGACACCACTGCCGTATTGCTCAGGCGCTCGGTCCACAGCAGATCGAGCCGCAGCAAAGCGTCCCTGACCGTCGCGAGATCGGTCAAATCGGCAAGTGCGGCGGCATAGAGTTCCGAATGCAGCGCCTCACCTTCCAACAACACGGCGTTTGCCGACGACGCTTTTTCGGTGGCGCGAACGGTCACCGAACGGCGGTCGTGCGGCGTCTGGCGTTGCTCCAAGTAACCCAACTCGGTCAATTTCTTGAGATTGTAGGAAACATTGGAGCCGAGATAATAGCCGCGCTCTATCAGATCTCGGACAGCGATATCCTCGGTGCCGATGTTGGCCAACAACAGCGCCTGCACGCCATTCAGATCGGTGATTCCGGCCCGCGTCAAATCGGCCCTAACGACATCCAGCAGCCGCCGGTGTAAACGTTCGATCAGCCGCGAAATATCGCGAAAATCATTGCGCATGGATACGTCACCCTTTCTAGATTTCGCTCGACCGTAACGCCGGGCCGGCATATCCCCAATGACGGCGGTCACATGCTTTCTGTTCGGCATGGACAGATGGCGCGCATTGGTTATTCTCAGGCGAAGGAGAAATAACACTCATGAAAATAATTCGACACGGCGCGCCGGGTGCCGAAAAACCGGGTCTGGTCGATAGCGACGGCCGGTATCGCGACCTATCGGGCCAGGTCGAGGATTTCGCCGGCGCCGTTCTCGATCCCGACCGGCTGGCCAGGCTGGCTAATCTGCAGACCGCTAATCTGCCGCTGATCGGCAAGAACGTCCGCTTGGGCCCGCCGGTCGGCGGCGTCGCGCAATTGCTCTGCATCGGGCTCAATTATTCCGACCACGCAGCGGAAATTGGCATGGCATTGCCAAATGAGCCGGTGATTTTCATGAAATCGCCGCACGCGCTATCGGGTCCCAACGATCCGATTTTGATGCCGCCAGGATCGGAAAAGACCGACTGGGAAGTGGAGCTCGCCATCGTCATCGGCCGCCATGCCGACAACGTCAACCGGGCCGATGCCTTGAAGCATGTCGCCGGATTCTCGGTTTTCAACGACGTCTCCGAGCGCGCTTGGCAACTCGAAGGAACCGGCCAATGGACCAAGGGCAAAAGCTATAAAAGCTTCGCCCCGCTCGGGCCCTGGCTGGTGACACCCGATGAGATCGCCGATCCGCAAAACCTCAAGATTTGGCTCGCCGTCGACGGCACGCGTATGCAGGACGGCTCGACCAAGACCATGATTTTCGATGTCGGCTACATAGTCAGCTTCGTTTCCAAGCACATGACCCTAATGCCGGGCGATGTGATCGCCACCGGCACGCCGCCCGGTGTCGGCGGCGGCAAGAAACCGCCCCGGTTCCTGAAGGTCGGTGAAACGGTAACGCTCGGGATCGAGGGCCAGGGCGAACAAAAGCATCTGGTTGAGCGGGCTAAGAACTGATCCCGTAAACCGAGGCCCAGCCAAGGCCTTGCAGAGTTCCGGCCCTGGGTTTGTACTCGCAACCGACGAAGCCCCGATAACTCAGCATGTCGAGGGTCTCGAACAGGCCGCCGGCACCGCCATAGACGGCGCCCGTGGGCTCGGCGCGGCCGGGAAATCCGGCGATCTGGACATGGTCGATGATGTCGAGATTGGCGCGCACCATCTCGATTGGATCGTCGCCCCGGACCAGTGCGTGGTAGGCATCGAATTGCAATCTGACGCCGCCGGCGCCAAGCATGGAAAGCAGGGCCCTGGCCTGCATCACGCCGGTGATCAGATAGCCCGGCACGTCTATTGGATTGAGCGGCTCGACCAGAACCGAAACACCCTCGGCCGACGCTAACTCTGCCGCAAATCTCAAGTTGTCGGCATAGGTCGCCATCGCGATGTCGGCGGCGTCGCCTTCCCTGAGCACGCCCGACATGATGTGGATGCGCCGGCAATCGAGTTCCCGGGCATAGCCGAGGGCGCGCTTGAAACTGTCTTCGAACTCGCCGACGCGGTCCGGAAAAGCCGCGATCCCCCGCTCGCCCTTCGCATAGTCACCGGGCGGCGCATTGATCAGAGCCATTTCTAGGCCGTTGGCCAACAGGCCTTCTTGCATCAAGGCTAGGTCTACGGTGTAAGGAAAATTAAACTCGACTGCCGAAAACCCGGCATCGCGGGCCGCCTTGAACCGCTCAGGCATCGGCCATTCCTGAAACAGATACATCAAATTAGCGGCGAACTTCGGCATCGATTCCCCTCCACACGTTATCACCGATCCGAACAGAATGATCCAGATCAATGCAGAATCTTCGCCATTCCGGATGATCGGCACATGCACGATCAACGAACAGACCACCTACAAGCCAAAGTGCCGCGTTACACCAGCTATCCGACGGCGCCGCATTTCGGCACCGGCGTGACGTCGGAAACGTACGCCTCGTGGCTCGCCGATCTCGATCCCGTGCGCCCGGTTTCGCTCTATTTGCACGTGCCGTTCTGCGCCGAGATGTGTTGGTATTGCGGCTGCTTCACCAAAATCGTCCGCCGTTACGAACCGGTCTCCGAATATGCCGAGGTGCTGCTCGCCGAGGCGGGGATGGTCTCGGCGAGGGCGCCGGAGTCGTTGCCGGTCACGCATGTGCATTGGGGCGGCGGCAGTCCGACGATGCTCAAGGCCGACGATTGGCGCCGCCTGATGGATGGCCTCCGGCTTCGGTTCGCTTTTCAAGATGACGTCGAAACCGCCGTCGAACTGGATCCACGGACGACGACCCGTGAATATGTCGCCGCCTTGAAGGATGCCGGCGTGACACGGGTCAGCATTGGCGTTCAGGATTTCGATCCTGGCGTCCAGCAAGCCATCAACCGCGTGCAACCATTCGATGTGACGGAGCGGGTCGTGAACTGGCTCAGGGAAGCCGGAATACGGGCGATCAATCTCGATTTGATGTATGGCCTTCCAAATCAAACCGTGCCGAATGTGATCGACATGGTGGGTCGGGCGATGCAATTGCAACCGAGTCGGATCGCGCTTTTCGGCTATGCCCACGTGCCGTGGATGAAATCGCATCAACGCCTGATCGACGAAGCCGCGCTGCCCGGCCCGACCGAGCGGTACCAGCAACAATCCATCGCCGCCGACATGCTGAAGGCGGCCGGTTTCGAAGCGATCGGGTTCGATCATTTCGCCGATCCCGCCGACAGCATGGCCCTGGCAAATCGGGCCCAGAAATTGGCCAGGAATTTCCAAGGCTATTCGACGGACGGCGCCGAGACGCTGATCGGGCTCGGCGCGTCGGCCATTGGCACCCTGCCGCAAGGCTACGTTCAAAACGTCGCCTCGATCACCGGCTATCGACGGAGCATTCAGTCCGGACAATTGGCCATCTCGCGCGGCATCGCGCTTGGCGCCGATGATAGGCTTCGCCGCGATGTCATCAATGCCATCATGTGCGGTAAGGATACCGATGTCGCCACTTTATGCCGCCAACACGGCGCCAGCGAAAGTACCCTCGATGCCGAGCTCGAAATTCTATCGCCCTATGTCACCGACGGCCTCATCGAGCGGCACGGCCGCCGGATCGTCGTCACCGAGTTTGGTCGGCCATTTTTACGCCTGATCGCGTCGGCCTTCGACGCCTATCTCGACCGCGGCACTGCCAGGCACTCGGTGGCGGTTTAAGGGGGGCCTACCGACTTTCAGGGCATCCGCATTTCCCTACATATCGCACTCGCAACGCGGGAACCTAAATGTTACTCTTTACCCCACGTGGCAGAATGATTGCCTGCCATTTGCCGCTATTTGGGGGTCAAGATGGAACTTACTAAAATACTAAAATCAGGTGAGATTGCTCGTCTTTTTCCTGTCATTTCTGAAACTGGAAAGGAGCGCCGTGCGTCGTCGATTTTGCTTTCGGTCATCTCGGCAGTACCTCCGTTTGCTAACGCACTGCTTGATCAGCTGGGCCAACGAGTAGGTGAAAGGACAAAAATCGATACTTTCACAGAGGTTGTGTTCAATCATGAGAGCGAGGGTGGTCGCCAGGATCGCCCCGATGGTTTAGTTCACTTGCGCACAGGCAAGCGTGAATGGACCTGCATCATTGAATCAAAGATAGGTAACAATACGTTACAGCCAGATCAAATAGAGCGATATCTACGAACTGCTCGCGACAATAACATTAATGCGATTCTTACGATCTCAAACGAATTCGCCGTTGTTCCTACGCACCACCCACTGAATATTCAACGCAATCTGGTCCGTAAGATTGAACTGTATCACCTTTCTTGGAGCGCAATTCTGACGGAAGCGATGTTGCTCCATGAGCAAGCCGGCATCAAAGATTCTGAGCAAGCATTTCTCCTGCGGGAACTGATACGATTCTTTTCACATCCGTCAGCAGGAGTTTCCGGCTTCAATAGCATGCCCAAGGCCTGGTCGTCAGCGGTATCTAACATTCAGGCAGGAGGTAGCGTCACAAAGATTGACGGCGTTGAAATTATTAATGCCTGGCATCAGGAAATACGTGACCTATCATTAATAATGTCGAGAATAATTTCCTGCCGCGTAGGCGTTAAATTGTCCCGCGTGCACGTTGCCGACCCAGAAAAATGGGCTGTCGATACGCTCAAAGATTTATGTGAAAACAACCTCCTTAGAGCCGAATTTAAGATCCCAAATACTGCATCATCAGTTGTAGCGGTCGCGGATTTAAATACTCGTTCAATTCGGATTAGCATGACAGTTGATGCCCCAAAAGATCGGGCCCGAAATTCATCCAGAACTAACTGGCTATTGAGACAGTTGAAGGATGTTAAATTCGATGACGTTTATGTTGGGGCTATTTGGGCTTCTCGCGCGGCGAAAGTTGTACTGCCGCTGACTGAGCTACAAGTTAAGCCGGAAAAATTAGAGGAAGGAAATAAAAATTCAGAAATACGAGCCTTCGAAATTACAATGACCAGCAACAGTGCAAGACGATTTGCAGGCAACCGAACTTTTATCGAAGAGCTCGAATTACTTGCTCCAAGGTTTTATGAATTGATTGGGCAGCATCTAGAAACTTGGAAACCCAACCCACCAAAACCAAAACATTCTGTGACAGAAATTTTGGAAAAATACAACCCCGAGAAAGACAGTGAAAATATAAACCTGCCAAACGCGGGAAATGCGCACTCTGAATTGTTGGAAATACCGGCATTTCTAAATAGGGCAACTACGCCTATATCTTAATCAGCCCCCGTCGCCGGATTTCGCCGGCGATTTCCGGTGCCGTCGCCAGCGGCAGGGCGTCGAAGGGTCCGAGCGTTCTCGCGAACAGCCTGGCGTGGCCACCCTCGATCAACGCTTGGTGCTGGCGGGCGTGCTTGTCGGTGATCAAGCCATCCGGCGCGAATATATAGACCGGCTTGCCGGTGGCGCAGGCTTCCGAACACATCGACACCGATTCACCGGTGACCACCACGACATTGGCGGCGGCCAAAAAACCGAGATACGGATTTTCCTCGCCGCTGTCCCAACGAAAGAGCCGATGCGGCACCCTCAGCATCCCCGCCAACGCGTCGACGGCGGCGCCGGTGCGCCGGCTGGTGGTCAGCATCAGG
>JAQBZY010000059.1 GCA_027620395.1 Pseudomonadota bacterium | reverse complement strand
ATTTACATGGACCGCCGATCCAGACAAAATTATCGCCGCCGTTAAACGTGGGCACCAAGCGTTAGATTCGTTCCACTAGCGGCGGCGCGGCGCGTTATTCCGACGGCCCTTCCCAAGGCAATGATCCGGGGATACGATCCGAGAATAGCCGGTAGGGAGACCGATGTCCGATACTCACATCGAAAAGCTCTGCGTTGAAAAGGGCATGAAGATGACCGAACAGCGCCGCGTGATCGCGCGGGTGCTGTCGGAGGCGCAAGACCATCCGGATGTCGAGGAAGTGTACCGCCGCGCCGCCGCGATCGACGCTAAAATCTCCATCGCCACGGTTTATCGGACCATGCGTCTTTTTGAAGAGGCTGGGATCGTCGACCGGCTCGACTTTGGCGACGGCCGCGCTCGCTACGAAGAATCGCAAGAGGCGCATCATGATCATTTGATCAACGTCAAGACCGGCGATGTGATCGAATTTCACAACGCCGAGATCGAGCGATTGCAGGAACGGATCGCGCGCGAACACGGCCTCAAGCTGGTCGGCCATCGGCTCGAGTTGTTCGGCACGCCAATACCCGAAATACAGGAAGACCGCTGACGTGACATTGCCAAAGGCGACGGCATTGATACCCGGGGGGATGGCCTAGCACCGCCGTGCAGAAAAAAGTCCACATCAAATCCTTCGGTTGCCAGATGAATGCTTACGACGCCGAACGCATGGCCGATCTTCTGGCCGGCGTCGGCTTCGAGGCGACGGACGACGGTACCGACGCCGATCTCGTGATCTTGAATACCTGCCATATCCGCGAGAAGGCGTCCGAGAAGGTCTATTCGGATCTGGGCCGTTTGCGCGAATTGAAGAATGCCATGGCCGCCCAAGGCCGGCCAATGCTGATCGCCGTCGGCGGCTGTGTCGCACAAGCCGAAGGCCAGGAAATTCTCCGCCGCGCCAAATTCGTTGATCTGATTTTCGGCCCGCAGACCTATCACCGCTTGCCGCTGATGCTCCGGGAACGGGCCCGCACCGGCCGCACGATCATCGATACCGAATTCCCGGCCGAGGATAAGTTCGATGCCTTGCCGCCGGCCGGCCGCGTCGAGGCCGCCAGTGCGTTTCTGACGGTGCAGGAAGGTTGCGACAAGTTCTGTACGTTCTGTGTCGTCCCTTACACCCGGGGCGCCGAGTTTTCGCGCCCGACCGATGCGGTGCTGCGCGAAGCCCGCCTGCTGGTCGGCAAAGGTGCGCGCGAGATCACGCTCCTCGGGCAGAACGTCAACAATTACCAGGGCCCGGCGCCGGATCGATCGGCGGCCGGCGGTGCCTGGCGCCTCGGCCGCTTGATTCGGGAACTGGCCGACATCGACGGACTGGAGCGGATTCGCTACACCACATCCTATCCGGCCGACATGGACGAGGAGTTGATTTCGGCGCACCGCGACGTGCCGGCATTGATGCCATTTCTGCATCTGCCGGTGCAAAGCGGCGCCGATAGGATACTCAAGGCCATGAACCGCCGCCATTCGGCCGACGATTATCGGCGCCTAGTCGAGCAGCTCAGGCGGGCGCGGTCCGATTTGGCGCTTTCGTCCGACTTCATCGTCGGCTTTCCCGGTGAAAGCGAGGCCGAATTCGAAGCGACATTGTCGCTGGCCCGCGAGACCGGTTTTGCGCAGGCGTATTCGTTCATGTACAGCCCGCGCCCGGGGACGCCGGCGGCCGACTTGGATGATCAGATCGCGGACGGCGTCAGGTCGGAACGCCTGCGGCGGCTGCACGATCAACTCAATGCCGATCAAATACGCTTCAACGAAAGCTGCATCGGCAAGCAATTGCCGGTGCTGATGGAACGCCCGGGCGCCAAGCCGGGGCAGTTGCTCGGGCGAAGTCCATATATGCAAGCGGTGCACGCCGAACTTCCCTCTGACATGATAGGAGAAATCGTGACGTTGAACATCGAACAAGCAAACCCGAATAGCCTGGGCGGCAGCAGTGCCGCCGCCAACCGCCTGCGCACGGAGGCCGTCGCTTGAGCGCGCCGGCGCGCCGGTCGAACGGCGGACGCCGCCCGGCGCCACGCCGCACCCTCAAGAAATCATTTCCCAAGAACGGCCTCGCCTTGTCCTTGTTCGGATCACACCATTCGCATTTGGCGCGGATCGAAAGCGCTCTCGATGTCGTCATCCACGCTCGCGGCAACGAGGTCACCATCGCTGGCGACACTGCCGCCGTCGACAACGCCGGCGACGTGCTGGACGGACTTTATGCCAAGCTCGAGAAGGGACAGGACGTCGATCACGCCGATGTCGACGCGATGCTGAGATTTTCCGCCGCTCCCGGCCGCGACCGGCGCGAAGTCGACGCCGGTGTCAGCATCCGCAACCGGGTCGTGACCGCCAGAACGCCGACCCAAAAGGATTATCTGAGCGCCATCGACGCCGCCGAGCTGGTGTTCGGCGAAGGTCCTGCCGGGACCGGCAAAACCTATCTTGCCGTCGCCAAGGCAGTGGAGCGCCTAGTCAGGGGCGATGTCGAGCGGATCATTCTTTCCAGGCCCGCGGTCGAGGCCGGCGAGCAGTTGGGATTTCTTCCAGGCGATATGCGTGAAAAGGTCGATCCTTATCTCCGGCCCCTCTACGACGCGCTCTATGACATGATGCCGGCGCCGCAGGTGGTGAAGCGTTTGGAATCGGGCGAGATCGAAGTGGCGCCGCTGGCCTTCATGCGTGGCCGTACGTTGGCCAACGCCTTTGTGATCCTGGACGAGGCGCAGAACACCACGGCGGTGCAGATGAAGATGTTCCTGACCCGCTTGGGAGAAAATTCATCGATGGTGATCACGGGCGATCTCAGCCAGGTCGATCTGCCGCGCGGGATCCGTTCGGGGCTTCGCGACGCTATTGAGGCGCTCGGCGATGTCGATGGCATCCGCTTCGTTCGCTTCTCGGAAAGCGACGTCGTCAGGCATCCGCTGGTCGGAAAAATCGTCAGGGCCTACTCGAAGCTCGAGGACATCCGCGGCACCGGCGCTAAGTATGAAGTCGACGATCATGCCCGCGACGCCAAAGAAAAGTAACTCCGATCAACTCGCGGTCGACGTTACCGTGGCCGACCGGCGCTGGATTGCCGCGCTGCCGAACCGGAAAAAACTTGCCGAACGCGCCCTAAGGGCGGCATGGAATGCCGCCGGGACCGAGGCCGGCCCGGCGGAGGTCTCGATTAGGCTCGCCGCCGATGCCGAGGTGAAAGAGCTAAATCACACCTATCGGGGAATTGCCAAACCGACCAATGTTTTGTCGTTCGGCAATGACGATCCGGCTGGACAGGGCCAGCCGCGGCTTTTGGGCGACATCGTGCTGGCGTTCGAAACCGTCGCCGCCGAGGCGGCCGAGAAGGGCATTGCGATCAAGGATCATTACTGCCATCTCCTGATACATGGTATGCTACACCTTCTGGGATTCGATCATGATACCGATACCGAGGCTGACGACATGGAAAGCCGCGAGACTTCTATGCTCGCGGCTCTCGGCATTGCCGATCCTTACGCCGACTCGGCAGGAGGTTGACCGATGAGCGACAACGAACCGCCAGCAACCGGCACCGCCGATCCCGTCGTCACGACGGAGACGGATCCTGAACGGGCCAGCGGGCTGTCGGATATGCTGCGCAGTTGGATGCGTGGCCTCAAGCTGTTCCGGATTCCGGACGGCTCGCCCCGCGACACCCTAGATGAATTGATCGAGGGACGTGAAGATTCGGAGGTGCCGCTGGATCCCGACGAGCGGTTGTTGCTGGCCAACATTCTCGAACTTCGCGATCTCACGATTCATGACGTCATGGTGCCCCGCGCCGATATCGTGGCCGTTTCAGCGAACGCCAGTCTGCAGGAAGTCATTGATGTCGCCACGCAACGCGGACATTCCCGGTTGCCGATCTACAGCAACACCTTGGATGACGCGCAAGGCATGGTGCACATCAAGGATTTGCTGGCCTGGCGCCACCGCGACAACGAATTCAAACTGGATGCGGTCCGCCGCAAGGTGCTGTTCGTCGCCCCTTCCATGCATTTGCTCGAACTGCTTTTGGAAATGCGCGTCACCCGCACCCATATGGCCTTGGTGGTCGATGAATACGGCGGCATCGATGGCCTTGTTACCATCGAGGACCTGGTCGAGGAAATCGTCGGCGAAATCGAAGACGAATATGACCGCACCACGGAACCCAAGATCGAGCGCCGCCGCGACGGATCGTTGATCGCCGATGCCCGGGTCGAGATCGAAACCCTGGAACAAATGATCGGCCCGATCGTCAGCGAGGAAGAACGCGAAAATTTGGATACCTTGGGCGGTCTGGTCTTTTCGACCGCCGGGCGGGTGCCGATCCGGGGCGAGGTGATCGCGCACCCGGCCGGCATCGAGTTTGAAATCCTTGACGCCGATCCGAGGCGCATCCACCGACTCCGGGTTCGCAAGCGGAGCGAGCCGGCGACGTCGGCGGCCGGCGCTTGAGCCTAGGAAAGATCTGGGCGCGCTTGTCGTTGCCTGGCCCGGGCTGGCGCACCCGATTATTGGCGCTCGCCCTCGGTGCGGTCTCGGCGTTGGCGTTCACGCCGATATTCGCAGTTCCGATCCTGTGGCCGGCATTCATCTTTTTAGCGTTACAGGCGGCTTCGGCGGCGCGCGTGCGGGACGCGGCGCTGACCGGCTGGCTATTTGGGGTCGGACATTTTGCCGTCGGCATCTATTGGATCGGCAATGCTTTTCTTGTCGACCGGGCGACCTATGGGTGGATGATGCCGTTCGCGGTGTTCGGGATGGCCGCCGGCATGGCCATCTATATCGCCATCGCCGCCGCCGCCACCCGTTGGGCGATGGCGGTTTCCGGCGTCGGCCGGCCGTTGTTGCCGGTCGCCTTCGCGGCGTCTTGGATGGCGGCGGAATGGCTTCGCAGTTGGGTTCTGACCGGCTTTCCGTGGAATCCCATTGCCTCGGTCTGGGCGGTGTCGCCGGAAATGATGCAAGCGGCGGCGTGGATCGGGACGCCGGGCTTGGGCTTTCTGACGGTGCTGGTGTTCACCAGCCCTGCCGCCGGTTGGCACTGGCGGCCGGCAGAGGCTCGGCCCGGGGTCGCAGTCTTTGTTGGCGGTAGCGTTCTATTGCCGTTGCTGTTGTATGCGTTCGGCCACGCCCGCATCGCCGCCACCACCGTCGCCGATCACCCGGGTATCGTGCTGCGCTTGATTCAGGCCAACATTCCGCAGGCCGAAAAATGGGTTCCGGCACTCAAGCGCGGTCACGTCATCAAGCAAATGCGGATGAGCCGGCGCTCGCCGGGTCCGGCCGGTCCGCCGACCCATGTCGTTTGGGGCGAGACCATGGTGCCGTTCGTCATCGAACCGAATTCCGACATCCCCGGCATGCTCGCCGCCGCGGTGCCGAAGGGCGGTGCCATGATCTTCGGTGCGCCCAGGCAGGACCAGGCCGGCAAGGTTTTCAATAGTGCATTCGCCATCGACGACGATGGCCGCGTCGCCGCCACCTACGATAAGGCACATCTGGTGCCGTTTGGCGAGTACGTGCCGCTCCGGGGCATTCTTCCGATCGAGAAGTTGACCCCAGGCCGCGGCGACTTTGCCGCCGGTCCGGGCCCCCGCAACATGGCGATCAAGGGATTGCCGCCGTTTGGCGTGCTAATCTGCTACGAAATTATTTTTGCCGGGCAGGTGACGGACCCGGCCAAGCGGCCCGAATGGTTGCTCAATCTGACCAATGATGGCTGGTTTGGATTGTCGTCCGGGCCCTATCAGCATTTGGCGGCGGCCCAGCTCCGCGCCATCGAGGAAGGCTTGCCGGTGGTCCGCGTCGCCAATACCGGGATCAGCGCCGTGATCGACGCCAATGGCCGGGTCCGCAACATGATCGGGCTGGATGAGCAGGGTGTCGCCGATGTGCCGCTGCCGACCGCCTTGCCACCGCCGCCGTTCGCCCGGACCGGCACCGGGCCCAGCGTTGCCGCCGTGTTTTTGCTGCTCGCTGGATTGGCGGCCGCCGGCTGGCGGCGACGGCGGCGGCAGGATTAGCCCGATATGCATACATCCTCTACGTGCGCAGAATTTTTCTATCATGTATGGTGGCGTGTGAGACGCGGGTGCCGGCAATGGCCGGCGCCTGACGAGCCGAAGCAAAGGAGCCGACATGGAGAATTTTCCGAAGTTCAATTCTAGTCCTGCCGGAACCCGGCGTGGCCGCAACCCAAACCGGATGCCGCCCGGAGTGCCGCATCCGGTCGACGTCCATGTCGGATCTCGCGTGCGGTTGCGCCGGACCATGCTCGGCATGAGTCAGGAAAAGCTCGGCGAGGCGGTCGGCCTGACGTTTCAACAGATTCAGAAATACGAACGCGGCGCCAACCGGATCGGTTCCAGCCGCATCTATCAATTCAGCCGGATTCTCGACGTGCCGGTGTCGTTTTTCTTCGAGGACATGCCGAGCGAAGCGTTGTCGGCTCCCGGTGTTGCGGTGCGCGGGATGTCCGATCAAAAGCAGGCGCCCTTGGACGACGATCCGATGGCCAAACGCGAGACGTTGGAACTAATACGGGCTTATTACCGGATCAACGATCCGAAGCTGCGCCGCCGGGTCTACGGCCTGCTGCGCTCGATGGCCAACCTGCCGGACGAGGATTAAACGCCGCTCCCGGGCTCCATCGATCTTCCCCGCTGTGACAGATACTTGACGGCGGCCCGCGAAATTGCCAAAAACGCCGCCCACGCCGTGGCCGGATTTGGACCGCTTGCCGCCACGTTAAATGCCGAGCTAAGTGGGCGACGATGGCAGGCCAGCCATCGCCCCGAGGTCCAGCACGTTGAAACTTTCGGCCCCAGGGGGAAAGACCATGCGCGATTCGAATTACTTGTTCACTAGCGAGTCGGTGTCTGAAGGCCATCCGGACAAGGTGGCGGACCGGATTTCCGATGCCGTCCTCGACGAATTCCTGCGCCGCGACCCCGTGAACTCCCGTCTCGGCTGCGAAACCTTCGTCACCACCAACCGTATCATCGTCGGCGGCGAAGGCCGCTGCGGTACGGAAGGTAAGGGCGCCTACGGTTCCGGTGCCATTTTCGACGCGAAAGGCAACGCTGATGCCGAGCTGATCGAAAAAATCGCCCGCGAGTGCGTAAAGGAAATCGGATACGAACAAGATGGGTTCCACTGGGACACGGCCGCGGTCCAAGTCTATCTGCACGGCCAGTCGGCGGACATCGCCCAGGGCGTCGACGCTGCCGGCAACAAGGACGAGGGCGCTGGCGACCAGGGCATCATGTTCGGCTACGCCTGCCGCGAAACGCCGGAGCTGATGCCGG
>JAQBZY010000058.1 GCA_027620395.1 Pseudomonadota bacterium | reverse complement strand
GACGCCGCGCACCAGTGCATGACCACCCGCGGCGTCCACAAACCGGGCGTCTCCATGGTCACCAGCCGGATGCTCGGCGCCTTCCGCGACGATCCCACGACACGGCGGGAATTTCTCGCCATGATCGGGCACCCGAGCGCAAGCTTCGGAAGCTGATCTTCCTCGCCATGGCTTGACCGGGGCGCCCCGCCCGGCATGATGAAGGCGATTGAGTTCGCCATGCGTTTGAAGGATTGCCGCTGCCGATGGATTTTCGTCCGGTCGCATTTGTCGTCGGTCTCTTGGTTTCGACGCTCGCCATCGTCATGTGCATACCGGCGGCGATCGACTATGCCTACGGCAACCCCGATTGGCAGGTGTTCGCGGCGTCCGCCGGCGTCACTTTCTTCGTTGGGACGACCACGGCGTTGACCGCCAATTCCAGGGGTGCGCGCTTTTCAATCCGTCAAGCCTTCATGATGACGACGACGAGTTGGCTTTTTCTGACCATTTTCGCCGCGCTCCCGTTCACATTCTCGGAATTGAACCTGAGCTACACCGACGCCTTCTTCGAGGCGATGTCCGGGATCACTACCACCGGTTCGACGGTGATCACCGGTCTCGACAGCGCACCGCCTGGAATCCTGATCTGGCGGGCGCTGCTGCAATGGCTTGGCGGCATTGGCATTGTCGTGATGGCGATCGCGGTGCTGCCGTTGCTGCAAGTCGGCGGCATGCAACTGTTCCGGATGGAAAGCTCGGATCAATCCGAGAAAGCGTTGCCGCGCGCCGCTCAGATCGCATCCGCGCTCGGGATCATCTATCTGGCGCTGACGGTAATCTGGGCGGTGCTGTATTGGATTTTCGGCATGAGCGGGTTCGACGCCATTGCGCACGCCATGACCACCGTTGCCACGGGTGGATTCTCCACGCACGATACGTCGCTCGGCCACTACAACAGTCACGCCATCGACTATGTCGCCACCTTGGGCATGTTGATCGGGGGCCTGCCGTTCATCCTGTTTCTCAAGACCTTGCAGGGTAATTGGCTATCGGTCCCCAGGGACAGCCAGGTGCAATGGTTTTTGGGTTTCGTCGCCGCCGTCATCGCCATGACTGCGGTGTGGTTGGTCTACGAGGTCGGCAAGGATCCGGTGCAAGCGCTTCGTTATGCCAGCTTCAACATCGTCTCGGTGATCACCGGCACCGGCTACGCGACCGAAGACTACGGACTTTGGGGCAGTTTCTCGCCGGTGGTATTCTTTTTAATCATGTTCGTCGGTGGCTGCGCCGGATCGACGACCTGCGGCATCAAGGTGTTTCGGTTTCAAATTCTCTATTCCGCCGCCCGGACCCAGGTCCATCATCTGTTGCAGCCGAACGGCGTTTTCATCCCGTACTTTAACAAGCGCCCGGTTTCGGAAGACATCATCATCTCGGTGCTGTCGTTTTTCTTCATGTGGTTTTTTGTCTACACCCTGTTGGCGCTCGGTCTCGGGTTTCTCGGCCTCGACTACATCACGGCTTTCTCGTCGGCGGCGACTTCGATCGCCAATGTCGGTCCGGCCCTTGGCCCGATCGCCGGGCCGTCCGGAAACTTTCAAAGCTTTCCCGATGCCGCCAAGTGGCTGATGGCGCTCGGCATGCTGTTGGGTCGGCTCGAATTATTCACCGTCATCGTGCTGTTCAGCCGCAATTTCTGGCGGCCGTGATGGTGGGTCCGGTCGCATGGCTGCGCGCACGCGCGAATTTGTGGGCGCAGGCGCGGTACCGCCGCGAAGCAAAGGCGTTTCAAGGTCATCTCGCCCGACTATCGGACAACGATGTCGGTTTCGTGTTGGCCATCGCCGCACACCAGCGGAACAAGTTGCAGGACGAGGGGATTGATCTCGGCCGCATTGGCGCGCTGGTCGAGGCGCGGCCGATGTACCATCACGAGTTGGCCAAGGCGGTCAATGCTCTCGGCCGCGCTAAGCGCGCCCACGACGCGATCGGACTGCAGGTTTGGGTGCACTCGCTCCGCACCGTTGCCGATGCGGAATTGCGAGACTACGGGCGCGAGATTTGGAAGGAACTCCGCCGCGGCGTGCCGCACCTGGCCGAACAGCGGACATATTTCCGAGACCTGTCCGGCTATGACCTCGACATCTCGGGCGGCGGCAATGTTCCGGCCGAGCTTGCGCCCGGCGCTTGATCAACGCGCCGCGTTGCCGAGATGCCGGCGGATGCTTTGCGACATCGCTGGGTCGAATTCCCGCATCAACGTTTCCACCATCTCGAACAGCACCGTGTCGCGTTGATTGATGTTGGCGTCCTCGCGGACGGTTTGCGAGCGCATGGCTTCGGCACTGGCCTGGGCCTGGGTCAGATACGGGACCCCTTCCAGTTTGAGCGTCACCCGGACCTTGGCATCATAGCGCTGCGCCTGTTCCTTGGTGAATTTCGCTTTCAAGTCGCTATTGACGGCGAGATCGGTTTCGACCACCGACGCTTCTTCGATGATGAACTTGGCGAGCCCAGCGCCGCCATCGGCGCTGAGACGGTCGCGGGCCCAGTTCATGAGCGCGGCCCGGGGTGATGCCGGTATCTGGGTCTCGACATGGTTGCCGGCCTTCACCGCGGCTGTGCCGTCGACGACTTGGATCGCCGCCACATCCAAGGAAATTTTCGGAAGGTGCGAAAAAGTGATTTCCGGAAATTTCGCCGGCGGCGGCGTCGCGCAGGCGCCGAGCGACAACAACATTAAAACTGCGCTTGTCCGAAATGAGGCCTTGCCAATGCGAATGGTCATGACGGGTTTTCCCCTGAGCTTGTGGCGGCATAGAGCGCGTCCAAAGACGCCTCGTCGAATACGTAGTCGGCTTTGCAGAACTCGCAGGTGACCGTTATGCGGCCATCCTCGGCCATCGATTGAACTTCATCCCTCGGGAACGACTTCAATGTGCGGTCGACTTTCTGGCGCGAGCAACGGCAGTCGTGCCGAAGATCGCGTTGATCGTAAAGCCTAATGCCGTCCTCGTGATAGAGCCGGTAAAGAACCTTCGACGCCGATATCGCCGGGTCCAACAGCTCTGAACTTCGGATGCTACTCATCAGGGCGACGGCGCGCCGCCAATTTTCGTCGTCGTCGTCGCTGCCGGGCAGCCGCTGCACCATCAGCGCCGCCGCCCGGGGGTGGCCGGGCTGATCCTCGCCAGCGCAAAGAATAATCGCGGTCTCGATCTGCTCGGATTGGCGAAAGTAATTGTGCGCGCAATCGGCGAGCGAGCCCGCGGTTAATTCCGTGATCCCCTGGTAGCGCTCGGTGTCGGCGCCTTGATCGACGGTGAAGGCGAGATAGCCGCTGCCGACCACTTGCGGGATCGATGCCGCGTCGAGCCCATCAAGATCGGCGTCGGCGGCGATTTTGGCATAGGCACGAAGCCCGCCATCGCTGGCGACATCGGCCAGCAGCAACGGCACCGGCCCGTTGCCCTGCGCCTGCAGGGTGAAAATGCCGTCGTACTTGAGCGCACTCGCCAGCATCGCGGCCAAGGCCATGGTCTCGCCGATCAGCTTGGCCACTGGCGGCGGGTAGGCGTGATTGACGATGGCTTTCGCATAGGCGTTGCCGAGCCGGATCAGGCGGCCCCGGATGTTCAGATCCTCGATCTGAAAAGGCTGCACGAAATCGCCGAAATCGGCCGCTTTTGACTGGCTCAATGCGGGGTTTCCAAAAGCCGGTAATGGTACGAATAACGGGTTCGGAAGCCGCATCGCTCGTAAAGCCGCTTTGCATCCGAATTATTGTTCTCCACCTGGAGATAGAGACCCTGGGCCCGGTTGGCAACGGCCCAGCCGGAAATTGCTTGGATTATCGCCCGGCCGATGCCCTGGCCGCGGCGCTCAGGCTCGGTCAGCATGCCGAAGATGCCGGCCCAACCGTCGACCAGCACCGCCAGCGCCAGGGCCACCGGACGGCCGTCTTGCCAGCAAAGCGGGTGAATGGCGCTGTCTGTGATCGCGGCCAGGACCGAGGAAATATCTCGCCCATAGCCTTTCCGGTAGAGCCGATGCCAGTCGGGCGACGCTGTAGGGTCGAGGCGGGTGTCGAGCTTTGCGACCTCGCCGGTACGAATATCGCATGGGGCCGCGGTCTGGATATCGACCGGCGCCTCGATCTGGTACCCTCGGGCCGCCAAGACGGCGTCGATGCCGGCTGGCACCGAGGCCGCCGTGACTTGAAATCGGGGCGGCCGATTGCGGGCGCGGTAGAACGCCTCGACGGCGGTAATGCGCTGATCCAACGGCGCTGCCTCCGGCGTTTCCCGCCAAAGCGCCGCCGAGTTGACCCGCCGGGTCGGCGCCGGATCGGCGCGCAGCGTCCAGCCGTCAAGATCAAAAACCTCGGACGCCGGCCAGGCCCAGGCGGCGATCCGTTCCAGCGTGTTGGTACCACCCGCAGGCAGGCCGGATGGTGTCGGGTCGGGTTGTTTCAGTTCAGGCACCAGGACAGGATCGCCTTCTGAACATGCAGCCGGTTTTCCGCCTCGTCCCAAACCACCGATTGCGGCCCGTCGATGACGGCGCCGGAAACCTCGTCGCCACGGTGCGCCGGCAAGCAGTGCATGAACAGCGCATCGGCGGCGGCGCGTTCCATCAGCCGTTCGTCGACCCGATAGGGTGACAACAAATTGTGCCGGGAACCGGTGTCGGTATCGCCCATCGAGACCCAGGTGTCGGTGACCACCAGATCGGCGCCGTGCACGGCTTCGGCCGGATTGTCCGTCAGCACCACCCGGGCGCCGGCTTCGCGGGCCCACTCGATCAAGTCAGGACGCGGCTGCAATTCCGCTGGCGAAGCGATGCGAATCTCGAAACCGAAGCGGACGGCGGCATGCACCCAGCTGGCAACGACGTTGTTGCCGTCGCCGGACCACGCCACCTTGCGGCCTTCGATGGCGCCCCGGTGTTCCTCGTAGGTCATGATGTCGGCCATGATCTGGCACGGGTGCGAGCGGTCGGTGAGCCCGTTGATAACCGGCACCGTGGCGTATTTCTCCAAGTCCCGCAGTTTCTCGGGGTCATCGGTCCGGATCATGATCGCGTCGGCGTAACGCGACAGAACGCGCGCCGTGTCGGCGACGGTCTCGCCACGGCCAAGCTGGGAATCGGTGTCGGACAGGATCACCACCTCGCCGCCCAGTTCCTGCATGCCGATCTGGAACGACACCCGGGTCCGGGTCGACGGTTTTTCGAAGATCATCACCAAGGTCCGGCCTTGCAGCGGCCGGGCAGAGGTCGGGATCCGCCTGGTTGCCTTCAGGCTGACGCCGGCATCCAAGATGCCGCGCAGCGTGTCGCGGTCGAGTTTGTGGATGTCGAGAAAATGCCTGGGCGAGGGCGCCGTGGAAGACATCTCAGGCCGCCTTCTCCGCAATCTCGGAAATCGCTTGATAGAGAAGCCCGACCGCTTCGTCGATATGCGTGTCCTCGACGATCAAGGGCGGCACCAGACGGCAGACGTTGTCGCCTGCCGGCACCGTCAGCAGACCATTCTCGATCGCCTTCTTGATCAGGGCGCTGCTGTCGCCGGTACACTTGACGCCTTGCATTAGGCCGATGCCGCGAACCTCGACCAACTGCGTCGGGTGCTTTTTGACCAAGCCTTCCAGGCCCTTCCTGAGCCGCTTGCCCCGATTCTTGACGTGGTCTAAAAATCCGGGCGCGAGCACGATGTCGAGTACCGCGTTCGCGGCCGCCATGGCCATCGGGTTGCCACCGAAAGTGGAGCCGTGTGAGCCGGCGTTCATGGCCGCGGCGACCTTTTCCACGGCCAGACAAGCACCGATTGGGAAGCCGCCGCCGAGGCCCTTGGCCGAGGCCAGGATGTCGGGGGCGATGCCGGACCACTGGTAGGCATACAATGTCCCGGTGCGGCCGATACCGGTCTGCACCTCGTCGAACATCAACAGCAGGCCGAATTCATCGGCGATGTCGCGGAGCGCCTTCAAGTACTCCTTCCGCATCGGCCGGATGCCGCCTTCGCCTTGCACCGGCTCGACCAGAATGCCGGCGGTTTCCGGCGTCACGGCGGCGCGGAGCTCGTTCAGATTGTCGAACGCCACCTGATCGAAGCCGTCGACGGCGGGCCCGAAGCCCTTGGTGTGCTTCGGGTTCTTGCCGGCCGAGATGGTCGCCAGCGAGCGGCCGTGGAAGGCACCCTCGACGGTGATCACCCGGTATCGTTCCGGATGGCCGGATTCGTACTGATACTTGCGGATCATCTTCAGTCCTAATTCGACCGCCTCGGCGCCCGAATTGTTGAAGAAGACGGAATCGGCAAAAGTATTTTCAGTCAGCCGCTTGGCCAGCCGCTCCTGGCCCGGGATGGCATAGAGATTTGAGCAATGCCAGAGCTTGCCGGCCTGCTCGCGGATCGCTTCCACCAAATGCGGATGGCAGTGGCCGAGGCTGTTGACCGCGATGCCGGCGCCGAAATCCAAATAGCGGCGCCCCTTGCTGTCCCACAAATAAACGCCTTCGCCCTTTTCGAAGGCAATATCGTAGCGCGCATAGGTGGGCATCACCGCCGGAATCATGATCGTCGCTCCTAATCGTCCGACCGGGCCTCATATTTGAGCCACCGGCCCGGAAAAGCCGAGGAGTATCTTGATCGGGCCCGGTCCTGTCAACAAACGGAAAATGGCTGCACCTTTTGCATTCAGGGGCGGCCACGTCCTGGCAAGTTAGACGCCTTTGGGTTCTGGCGAATCGGCTCAGACCGGGCCGGTATATTCGCCGCGCGCCGGATAGTCCTTGGAAAGCGCGAAATCGACAGCGGCTAGAAGTTCGGTGAACGATGGCCGGACGAACGGCATGGTCTGCACCGAGGCGTAGTAGACGGTCTTGTCGGGACGGACCAGAAACAGGCCCGGCTCGGAAAACAGCGCCGGCTCCTCGATGCCGATCGAGGTCTTGCCGCGGGACGTCGAGATATAGAGACCCCAATCGCGGGCCCCTTGCAGCGGCAATCCGTGGGCGAAGCGGAGGTCCGGTGTGCCGACTTTGTCGGCCATCTGCTGGGTGCGGTCCTTGTCGTCGGAGCTGACGGCAATGGTCTTGACGCCGCGGGTGGCGAATTCAGGCGTCAGGCGCCCGAGCTCTTTCAGGTAATTGGCACAGATCGGGCAATGCAGGCCGCGGTAGAAGCAAACCAGGGTGAATTTCTCGGCCCCATCGGTGGCCAGATCGAAGCTGCCGTGGGCGAGGGTCTGGAGCTTGAGGTCTGGCGTCGGTTGGCGTGGCATCAACATGAGCAAAGGATTCCTTTATTGCGGATGGCGCTCGACGGACGCCGTTGCTGGAATACTTGATGCCATCCGCCGCGAAGGCAAGGCAGGGTCACGAACTGTTGAACGGAAAAGGCCCGGGTTGCCCCGGGCCTTGGTCCGGTCATTGTGGTTTGTTCAGCCGCTGGCGAGGCAAAAAATCCGATCGCGTGGCGATCAAGCAGCGTTCG
>JAQBZY010000057.1 GCA_027620395.1 Pseudomonadota bacterium | reverse complement strand
CAGAGGGGGGCAGAATTGGACGCGAAATCTGCCCCTCAGGGGGTCACTATTGCGCGCGATTTCACACTCACGTTGCTTTGAGCGGCGCCGGCCTTGCCGGACGGCGCGCCGCTCACCAATATACGGACCAACAACCAACCAACATTCAAACCATAACCCTCGGGAGACCCATTCCATGACCAAAGCCATACGCATTCACGGCAAAGGCGGCCCGGAAATCCTCAAGTGGGAGGACATCGAAGTCGGCAAGCCCGGCAAGGGTGAAATCCGCATCAAGCAGAACGCCTGCGGCCTCAATTATATCGACGTCTATTTCCGCACCGGCCTCTATCCGATCCCAAGCTATCCGGCCGTGATCGGCATGGAAGCCGCCGGCGTCGTCGAGGACATCGGCGACGGGGTCAGCGAATTCAAGATCGGCGATCGGGTGACTTATCCGATGGTGCCCGGCGCTTACGCCGAAGCCCGCTGCATGCCGACCCTCAAGGTGGTGAGAATTCCGGACGGCATCGACGACAAGACTGCGGCAGCAATGATGCTCAAGGGCATGACCGCGCATTATCTGTTGCATCGGACCTATCCGGTCAAAAAGGGCGACCCGATCCTGGTTTATGCGGCGGCCGGCGGCGTCGGCTTGATCCTCTGCCAATGGGCCAAGCTTTTGGGCGCCACCGTCATCGGCTGCGTCGGCTCCGAGGAAAAAGCCGAAATCGCCAAGGCACACGGCTGCGATCATCCGATCCTCTATCGGACCGAAAACATCGCCGCCCGGGTCAAGGAAATCACCGACGGCAAGGGCGCCGCCGTGGCTTATGACTCGATCGGCAAGGCGACCTTCGAGGCATCGTTGGACTCGCTGCGTCCGTTCGGCATGATGGTCACCTACGGCAACGCATCCGGCCCGGTCGATCCGGTCAATCTCGGCATCCTCGGTCCGAAGGGCTCCCTCTACGTGACGCGGCCGACGCTCGGCACCCACACCGCGACCCGCGAATTGGTCCTGGACGGCGCCAACGCGCTGTTCGATGTGGTGAAATCCGGCAAGGTCAAGATTGAGATCAATCAGACTTACGCACTGAAGGACGCGGCGCAGGCGCACCGCGATCTCGAGGCCCGCGAGACGACTGGCTCGACGGTGTTCACCGTCTGACCGACTTAGCTGATTCCGAAATGCGAAAGGCGCCCGATGGGCGCCTTTCCTTTTTCATGCGGCAAACTTTACTGATTCATGGAATCGAAGAAGTCGCCGTTGTTCTTGGAGTGTTTGATTTTATCGAGCAAGAACTCCATCGCGTCGACGACGCCCATCGGCATCAGGATGCGACGCAGAACCCACATCTTCGATAGCGTGCCCTTGTCGACCAGCAGCTCTTCTTTCCGGGTACCGGACTTGGTGATGTCGATGGTCGGCCAGGTCCGCTTGTCGGACAGCTTGCGGTCCAAAATAATTTCCGAGTTCCCGGTGCCCTTGAATTCCTCGAAGATAACTTCGTCCATGCGCGATCCGGTATCGATCAGGGCCGTCGCGATAATGGTCAGCGAGCCGCCTTCCTCGATATTGCGCGCCGCGCCGAAGAACCGCTTCGGGCGCTGCAAGGCGTTGGCGTCGACGCCGCCGGTCAAGACCTTGCCGCTCGACGGCACCACGGTGTTGTAGGCTCGGGCCAGTCGGGTGATCGAGTCCAGAAGGATCACCACGTCGCGTTTGTGCTCGACCAAACGCTTGGCTTTTTCGAGCACCATCTCGGTCACTTGCACGTGCCGCGTCGCCGGCTCGTCGAAGGTCGACGAAATCACCTCGCCCTTGACCGAGCGCGCCATGTCGGTGACTTCCTCCGGCCGCTCGTCGATCAAAAGCACGATCAAATAGCAATCGGGGTGGTTCTTGGAGATCGAGTGCGCCATGTTCTGCAGCATCACCGTCTTACCGGTCCGAGGCGGCGCCACGATCAGCGCCCGCTGGCCCTTGCCGAGCGGGCAGATCAGATCGAGCACCCGGTGCGTCGGATCCTTGCTCTCCGGATTGTCGATTTCCATCGCCAGCCGTTCGTCCGGATAGAGCGGCGTCAGGTTGTCGAAGTTGATGCGGTGGCGGACGTCGGCCGGATCGGCGAAATTGACTTTGTTGATTTTCAAAAGCGCGAAGTAACGTTCGCCTTCCTTGGGCGAGCGGATCTCACCCTCGACGGTATCGCCGGTCCGGAGCGAGAAGCGCCGGATCTGGCTCGGGCTGACGTAAATATCGTCCGGCCCCGGCAGATAGTTGGCTTCCGGGCTTCTGAGAAACCCAAAGCCATCCTGCAGCACTTCAAGCACGCCGTCGCCGAAAATGGCGATGTCGTCCTCGGCCAACTGCTTCAAGATCGCGAACATCATGTCCTGCTTCCTGAGCGAGCTGGCGTTCTCGATCTCGAGTTCCTCGGCATAGGCGAGGAGCTCCGCCGGGGTCTTCTTCTTCAAATCCTTGAGGTTCATGGGTGCCGTCGATCGTCGTGGGGGGGAAGGGCTACGCAGAGCCAGGCCGGAGGCCTAGGGTCGGTTTTCGAAACGTCGCGGCGCGTTCAACTGGCCGCCTGGTTCGATATCGGATGGTCCGTGAGAGCGTTACGAACGTGTTGGAGAAGCTAGACGATTAACGAACCCGACGCCGGCTGTCAAATGCCAAATGCCCGGTTTCCGGGGCATCGGGACAAAACCGATCCCGGATCAGAACGGCTTCACGACGGCCATGACGACAATCACGATCATCAAGACCGTCGGAACCTCGTTGGCGATCCGGTAAAACCGCGTCGGGCGGGTGTTGCGGTCGGCCTCGAAATCCTTCCGCCCGCGGCCCATCGCCATGTGCGCGAACATCATCAACACGACACAGCCGAGCTTTACCTGAAGCCACGCCGCCGTCATGTCCTGATAGGCAAGCAGCATGCCACCGAACAGCAACGACGAAATCATCGCCGGGTTCATGATCGCCCGCAACAGCCGCCGCTCCATCACCTTGAGGGTCTCGGAAAGTTCCGAGCCCGGTTCGGCCTCTGCGTGATAGACGAACAGTCTCGGCAGGTAGAGGAGCCCCGCCATCCACGCAATCACCGAGACGATATGCAACGCCTTAATCCAGAAATAGGCACCGCCCGACATGTCCATGCCGCTCCCCTACGCCACCGGCCGGCAACGGCAACGTTGCCATGACGCCGGACAAATGCGGCCGCCGGCCCCTGAATCCGTATGCTTGCCCCTGCTGAGGACGCCCCGCACCAAATCCGCTAATCCGTCGATGAATGCCGGATGGGTGCCCGGCGCCGGAACGCGTTCATAGGCCGGCACACCCTTTTCGGCGGCCAAATGCCGGTATTCGATGTCCAACTCGACCAGCGTCTCGGCATGCTCGGAAACAAATGCGATTGGCACCACCACCAACGGCACGCCATCGGCGCCGGCTCTGGCAATTTCATTGTCGGTCGACGGGCCGATCCATTCCAAGGGCCCGACCTTGCTCTGATAAGATACCACCCAATCGAGATCCGGTTGCCCAAGCGCCGCCGCAACCGCGGCCGATGTCCGTTCGATCTGCCATTGATACGGATCGCCGGCGTCGATGACTTTTTTAGGCAGACCGTGCGCGGAGAATAAAACCCGCGGCTTACCGTGCACCGCCGCTTTCTCGAGATGCGGCCGGATCAACGATACTTGCGCCGCGATCAAGCCCGGATCGTCGGGGTAGCAACATATCTCAAGGGTCTCGGCAGCGATGCCGGCAGCCGTCGCGGCCAAGTACCAGTCCGTCATCGATGAGCCGCTGGTGGTGACCGAATACTGCGGATAGAGCGGTAGCAGCACCACCCGATCGGGTTTAAACGCCGCGACGGCCTTGGCGACCGCCTTGCTCATCGGATGCCAATAGCGCATGCAAACGACCGAGCGAACGATGTCGTCGGAGGTAGCGAAACGCTCGTCGAGCGCCTTCGACTGCGCTTCAGAAAGTTCCAGCAAAGGCGATCTGCCGCCGATTTCCGCATAGATCTTTTGCGCCACCGGCGCCCGTTTTCGGGAAATGATCTTCGCCAACAGCCAGCGGACTGGCGTCGGCGCGCCAATGATCGCCGGATCGTTGAACAGATTAAACAGAAACGGTTGCACTGCTTCCGGCCTATCCGGTCCGCCAAGATTGAACAGGACGATGGCGACACGCATGATTTGGCCCTAACCCTCGCCGCGGATGCGCCGCACCGCGCGGCCGACATTTTCCGGCGGCGTTTGGGGCACGATGCCGTGCCCGAGGTTGAACACGAATGGCCGCGTTTCAGCGATCTTCAAGATAGCATCAATGCCGCTGTCCATGGCCGCACCGCCAACCACCAGAAGCCGGTTATCGAGATTGCCTTGCAGAACGCAAGATTTCGGAATTGCCCCAGCCGCCCATTCCAGCGGCACCGAATGATCGAGCGATACACCATCAACACCGGTCTTCTCGACATATTCCGGAATCATGGCGCCGGCGTTTCTCGGAAAACCTATCACCGGCACATCGGGGGCAGCCTTCTTGACGCGCTCGACGATCCGTTTGGTCGGTTCGATCGACCAGGCGCGGAAGGCATCGGCTGAAAGAACGCCAGCCCAACTGTCGAAAAGCTGCAACACCTCGGCACCGGCTTCGATTTGAGCAATCAAATAGTCCGATGTCGCCTCGACCAGAATGTCGATCAGGTGACCGAATTCGCTTGGTGCCGAATAGGCCCAGTCGCGAGCCCGCTCACAATCGGTGCCGCCGTGTCCCTCGACCATGTAAACGCTCACCGTCCACGGTGCGCCGGCAAACCCGATCAGCGATGTTTCGGGAGGAATTTTTTTGGCCAACTGCCGGACGGTTTCGAACACCGGCGCCAAATGCCCGAGCACGCGATCAGGCTGTAAGGCCGCAACCGCGGCTGCCGAGCGGATCGGTTCCAACACCGGACCTTCGCCGGTCTTGAATTGCACTGGTTGGCCGAGCGCATCGGGAATTAGAAGGATATCAGCGAACAGGATGGCGGCATCGAAGCCATACCGGCGCAGCGGTTGCAGCGTTACCTCGACAGCCAGTTCTGGCGTATAACAGAAATCCAAAAAGGATGGGGCCTTGCTTCTGATCTCGCGATATTCCGGAAGATACCGCCCGGCCTGGCGCATCATCCAAACCGGCGGCGGCATGACGGCATCACCGCCGAACGGCCTTAAAAACCATTTTTGCGTCATGGTCTGCTTCATATCCTCTTAGATATATATAGAAAAGTAGTTGTTGTAGTAGTAGGGGGGTGGAATTCCGGGGATTATCCGTTTTCGACGAGATATACAGAAGATAAGAAAGCCGTTGCCGTATCCGAACGGATTTACCAAAAGCCGTTCCGTCTATCGATTCTACAAACGTATTCAATGTCTAAGAAAATGTTTTTATAACGTCGTCAAAGCTATGATATCCGTGGTTTTCAAGGTTATTAAGTTATCCAGGCTGCGGGTCATTGAGTTTACACATCGGGAACGTGATTGTATGGAGATGTGTGTGATATCCGGGTAAGGCCGATCTCCTGGATTAAAAAAGTTATCCACAAAGTTATACCATAGTCCATACGTCGTCTGTACAGGCTCAGATGCACAATTTTCATCTCCATCTCGTTTCCGATTCCACCGGCGAAACCGTGACGTTGATTGCCCGCGCGTCGTTGGTTCAATTCGACAATATCGATCCGCATGAACATCTCTGGCCGATGATCCGCTCGGTTGATCAGGCGCATGAAGTATTGACCCAGGTCAAGAACAACCCTGGCTTCGTCATTTGCACCTTGGTCAACGAAGATATCCGCCAAGTCATCGAGGACGGCTGCCGGTTAATGCGTATTCCCTGCATTCCGGTGCTTGATCCCGTGGTGGCGGCGCTCGGCACCTATCTCGGTGAAAAAAGTCATGCCCGGCCCGGCCGCCAACATGTCATGGATGCAGAGTATTTTGCCCGCATCGAAGCCATGCATTTCGCACTTGTTCATGACGACGGGCAATCGGCCCGCGATCTTGCCAATGCCGATGTCATCATCCTAGGTGTGTCCCGAACTTCAAAGACTCCGACCTGCATCTATTTGGCAAATCGCGGTATCAAGGCGGCCAACATACCCTTGGTTCCAGGCTGCCCGTTACCGGACGAAGTATTAAATATCGAAGGCCCGATGATTGTTGGATTGACCAACGATCCAAAACGGTTGCTCGAAGTTCGACGGCAACGCCTTAGGTTCCTGGATCAAGACGAAGACACCGAATATGTCGACCAGGATGCAGTGAAGGCGGAAGTCGCCGACGCCCGCAAACTGTTCGCCAAACATGGCTGGCCGGTGATCAACGTATCTCGCCGGTCGATCGAGGAAACGGCGGCGACAATTTTGCAACTGCTCAATCGCCGCGACGGGCTGGTAGACGGAGAAATAGACGGGCAGGTGGATGCCGGCTGAACAGATCGTCCTCGCCTCGGCAAGCGTGATCCGCCGCCAACTTCTCGAGGCTGCCGGTATTGCATTGATTGTCGATGCGGCGGATTTGGACGAGGCTGCAATCAAACAACGCGAACAAGCGCAGGGCTCTGCTCCTGTCGCGGTTGCCGAGGCTTTGGCCCGGGCCAAAGCCGAAGCCGTGGCGGCGCGGCATCCCGGGAAGTGGGTTCTCGGCGCCGATCAAGTGCTTTCTATTGACGCTAAAATATTCAACAAGCCGGCCAATATGACCGAGGCTCGGCGGCATCTAAAATCGTTTCGAGGCCGTTCGCATCAACTGCTAAGCGCGGTTAGCCTCGTGCATGGCGGGTCCGAACAATGGTCGACAGTCGCCAGCGCGACACTTTGGGTTCGGGATTTCAGTGATGCATTCCTGGACGCTTATCTTGCCCTTGAGGGTGAGAATGTTCTCGGCTCGGTCGGCTGCTATCGCCTGGAAAGTCGCGGCCTGACGCTGTTCGACCGGATCGACGGCGACTATTTCACCGTCCTTGGTTTACCAATGCTTCCCCTATTGGCGGCGTTTCGAAATGCGGGCATCCTGCCGTCATGAGCAAGCTCAGTGGAACATCGCGGATCGCCGGAGTTGCTGGCTGGCCGGTGGCGCATTCGCTATCGCCTCGGCTGCACGGCTATTGGCTGGATCAATATGGTGTCGATGGCGCTTACGTGCCGTTGCCGATACGGCCGGAGCGGGCCCTTGATGCAATGCGGGCGTTGCCGCTGTTGGGTTTTGCCGGCGCCAACGTGACGCTGCCGCTGAAGCAAGCGGCGTTCGCCGTGGCCGACGAAACAAGCCCGCTCGCCCGGCGTGTCGGGGCCGTCAACACGCTGGTCTGCCGGCCGGACGGGTCGATTTTTGGCGACAACACCGATGCCTATGGCTTTATCACCAACCTTAGATTGGGCGCGCCGGGGTGGCGGGCCGACGCCGGCCCGTCCGTGGTTTTGGGTGCCGGTGGCTCGGCGCGCGCCGTGCTAGCCGCCTTGCTGGACG
>JAQBZY010000056.1 GCA_027620395.1 Pseudomonadota bacterium | reverse complement strand
CATTTCGATCTGCCGATCGCACTGGCGCTCCTGGCGGCCATGGGCGTGCTGCCGGCCGGCGAGATGGCCGGCTACACCGCCATGGGCGAACTTGGGTTGGACGGCTCGGTGTCCGGCGTGGTCGGCATCCTGCCGGCGGCCATCCATGCGGCGTCGCTTGGCCGGGGTTTCATCTGTGCGGCGGCGCAAGGCGGCGAGGCCGTTTGGGCCGGCGAACTCAACGTCATCGCGGCGCCGGATTTGCTGGCCTTGGTCAATCACGTCAAGGGAACGGCCGTGCTCGGCCAACCCGAGCCCAAGCTTTACGACGATCTCCCGGACTATCCGGACCTGATCGACGTCAAGGGCCAGGAGACCGCCAAGCGGGCGCTCGAAATCACGGCGGCCGGTGGCCACAACCTGCTGATGATCGGGCCGCCCGGGTCGGGCAAGTCGATGCTGGCGCACCGCTTGCCGGGCCTGCTGCCGCCGCTGACGTCGCGTGAAATCCTCGAGGTCTCGATGATCCGGAGCCTGGCCGGCGAGATCGGCGAGGACGGTTTGACCAGGCGCCGCCCGTTTCGCGATCCGCATCATTCGGCGTCAGTGGCGGCCCTCGTCGGCGGTGGGCACCGGATCCGGCCTGGGGAGATTTCCCTGGCGCATCTAGGTGTACTTTTTTTGGACGAACTGCCTGAGTTCCACCGCCAGGCCTTGGAGGCATTGCGCCAACCGCTGGAGACCGGACGGATCACGGTGGCCCGGGCCAACGCCCATGTGGTCTATCCGGCCAGGTTCCAACTGGTCGCTGCCATGAACCCGTGCCGCTGCGGGCATTTGGCCGATCCGGGCCAGGCCTGTTCGCGCGCACCCAAATGCGGCGCCGACTATCAGGCCAAAATTTCCGGCCCCTTGATCGACCGCATGGATCTGGTGGTCGAAGTGCCGCCGGTGCTGCCGGCCGATCTATCCCTGCCGCCGCCAGGCGAAGGAACCGCCGACGTGGCGGCTCGGGTGCACGCGGCCAGAGCCCGGCAACGGGCCCGGAGCGAACGGTCCGGTGGCCAAGTACCGGCGATTAACGCCTGCATCGACGGCGAGGCGTTGGAGGCGGTCGCGGCGCCCGACGCCGAGGGCCGCAAGCTGTTAGCCGATGCGGCGGCCGCGTTTCGATTGTCGGCCAGGGGGTATCACCGGGTGATGCGGGTGGCCCGGACGTTGGCCGATCTCGACGGCGCGGATCAGGTCAGGCGCATTCATATCGCGGAGGCCGTGTCCTATCGCCGCGTCACGTTCGGCGCGGGCGCCATGCAACCGGGGCGGCTGCCGGCGTAGAGTTGCGCAAGTTAGGTGGCTGTCCCCGAATCATAGGCTCCTGACGCTTGCCGATGCCGAGGAAAAGTTGGAGACTTGGCGTCGATACTACAACGAGGAACGCCCGCACGGGGTGATCGGGAACAAGGTCCCGATAATGTTACAGAACCCCGATGGCGCAGCCGGCCCGCCATCGTGAAAAGGCCGGAAAACTCCACCCTCCAGCGGTCCAAAGAATGGGCTCAGAGCAGAGGCATAAATGACAATTACACTTTTCATTCAATATAAGATTGATCCGTTCCGGCATGATGAATTCGAAGCCTATGCACAGAGGTGGTTCGAAAGCGTTCCCCGGTGCGGCGGAGATTTGCTCGGCTATTGGATGCCTCATGAGGGCACCAGAGATATCGCCTATTGCCTGATCAACTTCGAAAGTCTTGCCGCATACGAAACCTACCGCGCTAAAATCAAAGCCGATAAAGAAGGCGCGGCCAATTTCCAATCTGCCGTGGATGGACGGTTTATTCTTGAAGAAAACCGAAGCTTTCTGCGCCAAGTCGAATAGAAAATCGCAGACACCGCCTGACCCTATTCGGAACTTCCACGCTTAAATCTTGGGGCTATTCAGACTCAGCTCTTGAGATGAAACGTCGAGGCGTCGAGATCAGCCAGGTTGGCGTTCTTCACGTCGGCGATCTGATAGGAGTTCGATGTCGTCATGGCGCTGGCGTCCGACGTGTAATAGACGCCGACGCCGCCTGAGCCGACGGCGTCACCAATGATCACGATGCCGGCGGCGGCGACACCGCCAGAAAGATTCTGCGCCGCGCCGGTCAGCGTCGTCGTCGCGGCCTCGAAGTAATTGGTGCCATCGCTAAGCGTGCCGGCGGCACCCAAGGCAAAGTCGCCGTTCGATAGCTCGAACAGATCGTTTTCGGTGGCGTTATAATCGTTGATGATGTCGAGCCCCAAGGACGCGATTTTGTCGGCCGTCGTGGCGCCCGTGCCACCTTCGAAGCGGAACGTGTCGGCACCGCGGCCGCCCCAAAGCTGGTCCGCGCCCTCGCCGCCGATAAGCACGTCGTCGCCGGCATAGCCGAATAGATTGTCGGCGCCGGCACGGCCGCTGATGGTGTCCGATCCGGCGCCACCGGAAATGTTGTTGGCGTTGCCGTCGCCCGACAATGTGTCGTCGTGATCGCTGCCAGTGATGTTCTCGATCCCCGATAGCGTGTCGGTGCCGACCGTGCTACCCGTCCCTGTCCCGGCGGCAAGATCGACGCTGACCGCGGCACCGGCGCCAGAATAATCGGCCGTGTCGGTGCCGGAATCGGCGCCACTGTCGCCGCCCCATACGGTGTCATTCGCGGCGTCGTCATCGCCCAGCATGAAGGTATCGTCGCCGCCATCGCCGCTGAGTTGATCGGCGCCGCCGCCGCCCCAAATGGTGTCGTTGCCATCGCCGCCGGAAATAATGTCGGCGCCGCTGCCGGCCGTGCCCAAGCCAAATCCGAATTCGGAAAAGCCGCTGTCGCCGCTGGTCGGATTATCGCCGAACAACCGGTCGGCGCCGCCGCCGCCCCAAATATGATCGGCGCCGGCGCCGCCGGAAATCAGATCGGCGCCACCGGTTCCGAACGTCGGCGAGGTCAGCGTGTTGCCGATGCCGTGCGTGCCGGCGAGATAATTAGTCGGCGTGTCACCATAGATATAATCATCGCCTTCAAGCCCGCCAATAACCGACGCGGCCTCAGTGCCGACGATGAAATCGGCCAATGACGAACCTCGCCGGGAATCGAGCGTCGATTCCGATACCGTCAGGGTCAGCTGGTCGTTGCGGTCTTCTTCGTCGGCCCGGGTCGGCAAATTGAAGTCGATCGGCGTGAACCGGAACCCAAAACCGAACAGACCGTCGACACCGCCATACCCGGCGCCGGCACCAAATGCGTCGGCTCCGCCGCCGCCGGCGAGCGTTGTGCCGGGTGGTCCGAGGCCAGCGCCGGTGCCGGCAATTATCGTGATCGCCTCGTCGTTGCCTTCGAGCAACTTGTCGACGCCGCCGGCCAGCACCCGGTCGGCGGCCCGGCCACCGCCATAGATGGCGGCAACTTCGATCGCTTTCTCAAGGGCAGCCGGCGTGCTGGCGCCGCCGGCCAGCGCGTCAGCGAAGGCCCGCTTGGCCGCCGCTTCGCCGGCCTGAAACGCGGCATCGGCGATGTCGATCGAGGCACTCGCCGTCGACGTCCACGGCCGCTCGGCGATGCTTGCCGGATTGTCGGTGCTGGGCAAACGCAACAGATCCGGATCGATGCTGGCCAGTTCGCGTTGGACAGCGATCTCGACCACCTGGGCCGCGGTCCTGGCTTCATGCGCGACCCGGTCAGCCAACTCGGCGTCGCGGGCGGCTGAGTATGCGGCGGCCTCCGCGGCTTGCAGCGCGACGGCGGCGGCCGCCTCGGCGGCATCGGCCTCGGCCACGGCGAGCGCCGTCACGTCTTCATGCGCCTTGGCGTCGCGGGCCGCCGTCTGTGCCGCCTCGAAAGCGGCTTCCTTGGCCCGAGCTTCGTCGAGAATTTGCAACGCTTCGTTCCGGGCTTCGTCGGCGGCGACGATGGCGCGGCGGACCGCTTCCTCGGCGGCGGACAGTTTTTCGGCGGCGCGCGATTCCGCAAGTTCGGTTTCGGCGACCGCGTGCGCCGCGTCGCCTTCGCGGATCGATGCCGCTTCGGTTTTGCGGATCGCTTCCTCGAAAGCGGCGTCCCTTTGCTCGGCGTCCTGCAGAATATCGAGCGCCTTTTGCTTGAGCGCGTCGGCTTCGCGAAGTTGCGCCAAGGCGCTTTCCTTGGTGCCGGCGGCCTGCGCGCGGGCCGCCTGTTCGGCCGCGCCGGCGTCGGCAAGGGCAGCGTCGGCGGCATCCCTGGCCGCATGCGCGATGGCCGCGCGCTCGGCGGCGGCTTGGAAACTGGCGACTTCCGGCACCGGAGCCGCGTCAGCCACGTCCTTCTGCAATATTTGCAAATGGCCCAGCAACGATTCCGGCATCACCTTCGCCGCGTCCGGCAGCACCGAAATCGGATCGCCGAAATGCTCGGCGGCATCACGCGGCGTCAGCCGGAACGGCGGCGACGGCTTCTCGAAATAGCCATCGACGTTGAGGGCCTGATACGGGTTGTTCAGCACCTGCCGGCCGGTTGGATTCCAAACCACCAGCGAACCGTTGCCGGCGGCATGGTCCTGCAAATAGGTCAGTGTCGTGGCCCCATCCGGCTCGACCCAGCCGGCGCCGGCGGCACGGTCGACGGTGATGCTGGCGGCCGGGGTTTTGATCAGCAGCCCGCCGTCGTGGTGCGAGATGGCGCCACCGGTGAACGAAAACGCACCTTGCTGGACGATGAAGCTGGCCTTGGCGACGCCGGCGCCGGGATCGAACAGCAGCTCCTCGAACACCGCCTTGCCGTTGGCGCCGAGCGAGAACGTCGTCTCGTCGGCGAACAGGAACCCGGCATGGCCCTCGCCGATAATCTCGAAGCGGTCACCGCGGCCGATCAGCATTCCGGCGTCGGCTGCGACGCGGCTGCCGTTCGGATGAATGACGAAGACCTCGCCGTCGATGTGCTCGACCCGGCCGATCGGCGCCGCCACCGGTTGGGCGACGGCAAGCGGCGTTGAGCGCAAATCGACTCCGGCCAGCGCGGCGACGATATCGGGTGCCACATGGGCGCCAGCCTCGGTCGCCAGGGCCGGCGGCCGGTCCATGCTGAAATAGCCTTGGACGACGATCCGGCTGCCGTCCGAAAGCTCGATCAAAAGATCGTTGCCGTTGGCGAAAAAATTGGCGTTCGATAGCAACCCGCCGCCCGGTAGCGTCAGGGCCTGGCCCGGCACTGGCTTGAGGGTCAGCACGTGGCCGGCCGCAACCGAACCGGCGCCGATGTCGGGGTTACCGACCATGGGACGCTAAACTCTTCATATCGTGGAGTTTATACAATTAGGCGCAAGATGTTGTAGCAAAATCGATCCACGGCCGTAACGGCTTGATCCCGGCTCGAATTCTAGGGCACAGGTTTCAAGGCCTCGGCGGCGCCTCGCCGAGATGCCGCGAATCGGTCCGTTCAGGCCGGCTCGGGTTTTTTCACCATGCCACCCAAATGCCGGCCGCCCAGTACGTGCAGATGCAGATGCGGCACTTCCTGATTGCCGTCAGCGCCGTTGTTGGCGATCAGCCGATATCCGGTTTTGTCGACACCGGTGATCTTGGCGACTTTGCCGACGGCGCGGGTCACGGCGGCGATTTCGGCGTCCGAGGCGTGTTCATGAAAATCGTTCATGCTGACGTAGGCGCCCTTAGGGATCACCAAAACATGCACCGGCGCTTTCGGATCGATGTCGCTGAAGGCCAACGTCAGATCGTCCTCGTAGACCTTGGCGCAGGGAATTTCACCGCGGATGATCCTGGCGAATATATTGTTTTGATCATAGGCCATTGCCGGTTCCCTTAAGAATCCTGACTGCGGTTTTGCTTTTCGGCGATGCCGGAAATGCCTTCGCGCTTGGCAAGTTCGGCGTAGACCTCGTCCGGCGTGACGCCGGCCGCCGACCACAGCACCAACAGATGATACAGAAGATCGGCGCTTTCGCGGCGCAGTGCATCCGGCCCCTCGGCGATGGCGGCGATCATGGTTTCGGCGGCTTCCTCGGCCAGCTTCTTGGCGATTTTCGGCGTCCCGGCGGCAAGCAACTTGGCCGTATACGAGCTTTCCGGATCGCCGCCCTTGCGGCTTTCGATGGTCGCGAACAGCCGCTTGAGTATCTTCTCGTCGATGCCGTCGGTCATGTCCGCGTCCTCAATCGAGCCGCACCGCTGCGCCATGCGCCGCCATGTGCGCCTTGGCCTCGCCGATGGTATAGGTTCCGAAGTGGAAAATCGAGGCGGCGAGGACGGCTGACGCATGCCCCTCAGTCACGCCGTCGACCAGATGATCCAAGGTGCCGACGCCGCCCGACGCGATCAGCGGGATCCCCACCGCATCGGCGACGGCGCGGGTCATCGGTAGATCGAAGCCCTGCTTGGTGCCGTCGCGGTCCATGGAGGTGAGTAGGATTTCGCCCGCGCCCAGGCTTTCCATCCGCTTGGCCCACTCGACGGCATCCAGGCCGGTCGGGTTGCGGCCGCCATGCGTGAAGATCTCGTAGCGGCCTGGCGCCACCGTTTTGGCGTCGATGGCGACGACGATGCACTGAGCGCCGAATTTTTCCGCGGCTTCCTTGACGATATCGGGATTGGTGACGGCGGCGGTGTTGATCGAGACCTTGTCGGCGCCGGCCAGAAGCAATTTCCGGATATCTTCGGTGCGCCGGATGCCGCCGCCGACGGTCAACGGCATGAAGCATTGTTCGGCGGTCTGGCGGACGATATCCAGAATTGTGTCGCGGTTTTCGTGGCTGGCGGTGATATCGAGGAAACATAGTTCGTCGGCGCCGGCTTGGTCGTAAAGCTTGGCCTGCTCGACCGGATCGCCGGCATCGACCAGATCGACGAAGTTGACGCCCTTGACGACGCGGCCCCGGTCGACATCGAGACAGGGAATGATCCTGATTTTTAGCATCGCCCGGCAGCCCCCGCCGTGGCCAACAGATCGACCGCCGCCCCCGGATCGATCCGGCCATCATAGATGGCGCGGCCGGAAATCACGCCTTCGAGCTTGCCCGCACCCTGATCCGCCGCCGCCCTGAGGTCGTCCATCGACGAAATGCCGCCGGAGAGGATGACTGGAATCGAAACCGCGCCGGCCAGCGCCAAGGTGTCAGCCAGGTTTGGGCCCTGCATGGCGCCGTCGCGGCCGATGTCGGTATGGATCAGGGCCGCCGCGCCGGCGTCCTCGAACCGTTTGGCAAGCTCGGTGGTCTCAATGTTGGTGTCCTCGGCCCAGCCGGCGATAGCGACCCGGCCATTTTTAGCGTCGATGCCGAGGGCAACCCGGCCGGGATAAGCCCGGCAGGCTCGCTTGACGAAATCGGGGTCGCGGACCGCGGCGGTGCCCAGAATGACCCGGGCCAAGCCCTTTAACAGCCAAGCTTCGACGGTCGCCATGTCGCGGATGCCGCCGCCCAATTGGGCCGGCACCTCGACCGCGGCGAGGATCGCCTCGACCGCCGCCCGGTTCATCGGCCGGCCGGCGAAGGCGCCGTCCAGATCGACCAGGTGCAGCCAGGCGAAGCCGGCGG
>JAQBZY010000055.1 GCA_027620395.1 Pseudomonadota bacterium | reverse complement strand
CCGACCCAGACAAAATTATCGCCGCCGTTAAACGTGGGCACCAAGCGTTAGATTCGTTCCACTAGTGGCGTTTAACTGCCGACTTTGCAGTCATTGCCGCAAACGCCGCCATCCGAGCCGTTGCGATGCCGGCATTGATAAAGGCACGGTCGGCATGGGCCCTGAGGCTAGCGGCGGCCCCGTTTTCCGCTTCGAGGGCAATTTTGCTCAGACACTCCGCCCAATGCATCTGTTTTTGGATATAGCCGTCCCAAACGATTCTCGTCATGTCAGCCTCCTGCACCGTTTCCTACGATACTCGCCCATGGTGACGATTATACCTGTTTTGCGCAGTGATATCAGTCACTGTTTGGTGAAAAATTGTTAAATGGGAGATTACAATCCGTAAGTCCTTAGAACTCCACGGTTTCTGCGATCAGATGATCGACGACGGCGGCCAAGGCGGCCTCCGGCACGGCCCCGCCGGCGAGGGCCTTTTGGTGTGTCCGCAACTGCCGGTGTGCGCTGGTGCCGTTCTTGACGATCTCGCTTAGGTGCCCGATTTCAGCGCCGCAGCCGAGCGCCGCCGCGTCCTCGGAAACCAACGCCATCAATTCCAGGACCAGATCGGCGCAGGCGACGACCTCGCCCTTGCCGAAGTCGATCAAGCCTTCGTCGAGTCCGTAACGCTGCGCCCGCCAGCGGTTCTCCTCGACCAGCATCATCGCATACTGGCGCCAGCGTTGGTTCTTGGTCTTGAGCCGCCACAGCATGCGGAGAATGCAGCAATAGAGCGCCGCTACCGCCGCCGCGTCGTCGATTTTGGTGCAGACGTCGGTGATCCGCATTTGGAGAGTTGGGAAGCGGGCGCTCGGACGGATGTCCCACCACAGTTTGGTGCCGTCCTCGATGATGCCGGCCCGGACCAGGACATCGACGTGGCGCTGGAATTCGGCGAAGGAATCGAAGGTATTCGGAAGGCCGGTTCTGGGCATCTCGTCCCAGACGCTCATGCGATACGACTTGAGCCCGGTGTCGCGGCCCTGCCAGAACGGCGACGATGTCGATAGCGCCAACAGATGCGGCAGGAAATACCGAACCTGATTCATCAAGTCCATCCGAAGCTCGTCATCGTCGATGCCGACATGGACGTGCATGCCCGAGATCAATAGCCGACGCGCCACAGCCTGCAGATCGCGCGCTATGGCGTCGTAACGTGCGTCGGGCGTGTGGTTCTGCTCGGCCCAACTCGAGAACGGATGCGTCGAGGCGGCAATTGGCGCCAGGCCGTAATCGGCGGCGATGCCGGCGACGGTCCGACGGAGATCGACCAGCATCGCCCGAGCTTCCGGGATCGATCGGGCGACGGTGGTGTTCACCTCGATCTGCGACTTCATGAACTCGTGCGCGACCTGATTGCCGAGAACCTTGGAGCAGCGGTCGAACATTTCGGCCGGCGGCTCCGTGCAGAGCGCGCGCGTTTCCCGATCGACGATCAGGTATTCCTCCTCGATGCCGACGGTGAATTTGGGCGCGCCGCCAGGCATCAGAACCTCTCGACGCGGTGCAGCCCCGGAATGTCGAAGATCGGCTCGATGGACTCGGACAGGATGTCGATCCAGCGGGTGATATTGGCCTGCGTCAGCGCCTGGTCCTGGTTGATCTCGATGGCGCAATTGGCGATGCCGGCGGCGGCGCCGTGCATGTCGATGGTGTAAGCAAGGTCGTGCCCGGAATAGGGCTCGTTGTCGCCGACGTTAAGCTCGAACCGCTCGAGGTTTTCCATCAACGGCACGGCGATTCTGGGATCGCGGTTCCACAGCACGCCGATGTCCCAGGGCCGTGCCTTGCCGCCGAACTGCGGACAAAAAGAATGCACCGAAAACAACGCCGGTGCCGGGCCGCGGTCCCAGAGCCGGGCCAGTGCCCGGTTGACGGCATCGTGGTAGGCCTCGAACAAATCGCGCACCCGGGCTCGGCGGTCCTCCGCCCTGAGGCCTTGATTGCCGGGGATCGGGATACCGTCGTTTTCCGCGATGATCGAATGTGGGTGTCCCGGCGGCCGGTTGACGTCGATGACGAGACGCGAATAGCCGGCCAGAACGCAAGGCGCATCCAAACGCTTGGCCAAGCCCTGGGCGATTTCGGCGGCGCCGATGTCATGGGCGATATGCAGATCGAAGGCCTCGGCGCCGAGGCCAAGCGTCCCCAATGCCGCCGGCACCTTGCGGCTGGCGTGGTCGCAAACGATCAGCATATGCGCGCCGCCGTCGCGGTTGAAAACCTCGAACGGCGCCGAATCGTCATCGCCAAGGAGCTTGACCAAGTCTCTGTTCATGACCCGACTATAACCAATCAATCGGCGGACGGCGATCAATTTGCCCTAACCGGCGACTTGCTTTCCAGCCGCTTCGGGGGTACTCCCGGTGTCCGAAAGGCGTCTCCATGACTGACCCGCTCGCGATCGAAAGCCCCTGCATCAGCGTCTGCGTTCTCGACGACGATACGGGGTTCTGCAAGGGCTGCTGGCGGACCCGCGACGAGGTCGCGATCTGGAGCCGCGTCGATAACGTGACCCGGCTCGAAATCCTGGAACGGCTCCGCCAACGGCGCCGGGCCGCCGGTCTTCCGGTCGGCCGCGACCGGCTGGTCAACCTGCGCCGGAAATCCTAGCCGTCAGTAATCGCGGAAAATCGGCAAAACGCCGCCGGCTCACCAGGCGCCGGTGTTTTGCATCGACGACCACGGCTCGGCCGCTGGCAGTGGGTCGCCGGCCTGCAGAAGCTCGATCGAGATGCCGTCCGGCGAGAGGACGAATGCCATCCGGCCGTCGCGCGGCGGCCGGTTGATGACGACCCCGCCGTCCATCATGCGCTTGCAGGTCTCGTAGATGTTCTCGACCCGGAACGCCAGATGCCCGAAGTTGCGGCCGCCGGCATAGACTTCCGGTGCATAATTGTATGTGAGCTCGATTTCGGCGTCCGGTGAATCGGGTGCGGCCAGGAACACCAGCATGTAACTATGCTCCTTGCGATCCGAGCGGCGCGTTTCCATCAGCCCCAAAAGATCGCAAAAGAAATGGACCGACGCGTCGATGTCCGAAACCCGGATCATGGTGTGCAGATACTTCATGCCGTCGTTCCTCAACCAATTCAGGGCGCCGCCTGATGCCGCGCCAGCCTAGCTTGCAATTTAGGGATTGGCGGCTGGACTTTCCAGCCTCAATCGCCGCCGAGTGCCGCTTCCAGGCCGAGGATGGCGAACTTTCGATTTACACCCCAGCGGTAACCGGCAACGGCGCCGGTTTCCCGAATCACCCGATGACAGGGGATGACGTAACCGATCAGGTTGGCGGCGATGGCGCCGGCGACGGCGCGGGGCGCCTCCGGCCGGCCGATGCCGCTAGCCAAGGTTGAATAACTGACGACCCGCCCCGGCGGCACCGCCAGCAGCGCCTGCCAGACCTTGACCCGGAACGGCGTGCCGCGAAGCAAGACGTTCAACGGCGCCGGTCCTAAGCCTTTGGCCGGGAAGATGCGCTGGGCCCAGTCCATCGTCGCGGCGGCGTCCTCGGCCCAACGGGCGTTTTCCCAGCCTGATTTTTGTTCGACCAGGGCCGCGTCGCGGCCGTCGGTGACGAAGGACAGGCCACTCAATCCGCGCGGCGAGGCGACGATCAGGCAGTCGCCGAACGGCGAGGGGTGAAAGCCATAACGAAATTCCAGTCCGGCGCCTCGGGATTTGAACTCACCCGGCGTCACGGCGTCGATGGTGACGAAAAGATCGTGCAGCCGCCCCGGCCCCGAGAGCCCGACGTCGAGCGCGGCGCCAAGGACACTTTCCGACTCCGCCAGCCTAGCCTTGGCATCGGCCAGCGTTAGGGCTTTTAGGAACTTCTTTGGACTGATGCCGGCCCAGTCGGAAAAAGTCCGATGCAGATGATGTGGACTGATGCCGATGTGGGCGGCGACATCGTCCAGCTCGGGCTGATCGAGCTTGTTGTCAACGATGTAGGATATCGCCCGCGCGATCCGGCCATAGGCGTCATCGGCGGATTCCGTCGGGGCATGATCGCGCGATGGTTCGTTCGACATGATGTGGTTCATGCTAGTCCTCCCAAGTCAGGCCTGCCAGAACGGTTTCGCCGCCTCGGCCAGAGCGTCCGCTGGCGAGCGGCCGATATCGGTAAGTTGCCAGTCGGCCAGCGCAGCCAAGTGGCGGCGGCTTAGGGCGCGGTGGCGCCAAATGGTGACGGCTTCCGAACTTGCGCGTACCAGCGTTTGCAAACAACGCAAGGCGATGTTGCCCAACGGTAACGCGATCAATGTGGGGTTCATGGCGATCAACATTGTGTGTCTCCTTGTTCTAGTTGGGCGAAGACTAGGTCCCCCGTCCGACGCCGCCCACCCGATCCTTGCGGCCGGATCCGGAGGGGTTTTGAACAGGCGGCTTCTCAGGCTCGGCAACCGGGATTAGAATGGACGGCGAAAGTGGGCGGACGACCGCGTCTTGGGAGGCAAAGCGATAAAATCATGGCTGTGACCCCCGACATCCGCGATTTGAACATCACGCTGGCGTCCGGGCACAGCAATCACTTAGCTAAATTCCGCCTCGACATGAGCCAGATGTCGCAGCGGATCATTTTTGAGACCATCGGCAGCGGCAAAATGTACGAACAGTCGCTGGCTAGGCTGCTGACCCAGGTGCTGCGCCCGGGCGATATCTTCATCGATGTCGGCGCGCACGTCGGCTTTTTCAGCATCGTCGCGTCGTATCTGGTCGGCAATGCCGGCCAGGTCTTATCGATCGAGCCCAACGCCGAGAATTTCCGCGCCCTCGAAGCGCATGTGACGTTGAATGAGCGGAAGAATTTCCGGCTGGTTAATGCCGTCGCCTGCGAGACCGACGGCAGCGTCGAGTTCTACCGAAACTCGGACAACGACGGCGGTCATGCGCTTTGGGATCCTGGACTGCATTCATTCAACGAGTTGAGCCGAGCCGAGACCGACAAGGATACCTATCCCGCGGTCCGGCTCGATATACTCGCCGAACGGTACTCGGTGCAGGACTGCCGGGCGGTCAAGATCGACACCGAAGGCGCCGAGCTGACGGTTCTGAAAGGCGGCGGCGAATTCTTCCGGCCGGAAAAGGTCCCGTTCGTTGTCTGCGAAATGCACGAATTCGGACTCAAGCAATTGGGCGCCAGCCAAGACGGGCTTCGGGCCTGGATGCGGCAACAGGGCTACATGACATTCATGTTTGCGTCGGACGGTCAACTGCCGGTGATGGTGCCGGGCGCCACCCAATTGCAAGCCGGCCACGTCTTTAACGTTCTGTTTTCGACGCCAGACGCGATCGGCGAATTATGGCCCGCCGTGACGCCATTTTCCGAGTATTAGGTGCGGTGTCTTTCTTGTTGACGCCTGACGCGTTGATGCCCCGTCACCTTTGGGTGCCGTAGAAATCCATCAATTTTTTGATCTGCGCCTCTTGGTAAATGCCGACACCCAGAATTTGATGGATGTTTTCGCCGTCATCGCTGAACGGCAAACGAAGGAAATGGTAGCTGATCCGTTCCTTCTCGCCGGTCACTAATTCCGATGTGGTGACGTAAATCGGTTCCCGCCTTTCGACGACCAACGCATACTCGCTGAAAGCCTTGTCGGCGGTGTTTTTTTGATCGATTTCCTTGATGGAGGATCCGGTGTAATCCTTGCCTTGCAGCATGGTTCGCGACGTGCCCCAAAAACGATAGACGAAATCGAGCGGATCATGCCGGACATCGACGACGGTGCACCAGGAAATGGCCGGGATCGGAATGCGTAACCAGTCAAAATCTTGCCAGGCTGGGGCTAGCCGGCCGCCGCGTATCTCATCCCAATAGGCATAGATGGCGCCCAACTCGCCGCCGAAGTCGACCTTGCTCGGATGTTGGTGGTCGGTCTGGTGCATCTTTCCGGCGTGCAAATATCCTATGAGATAGCTAAATTGAAGCTTTGCAGTGTTGCATGCGGCGAGTGGATTGTGAAGGCTGGCGGATCTATTGAAATAGAGGCAGAAGAAAATTGGATTTGATGCGCTGGCGCTTTTCAGAGTGCCGTCTGTTGGCCTATCATTTATGCTATGAACGACCTATGCAAATCGAGCCAAATCCAAATTGAACGGCGATGCGGTATTTAGGGACTAGCCCCGGAGAATGTCAGCTTTCGGCAATGTGCTATGCCGGGCCCCGGTGAACACCAATGATCATCGATTAGAAAAAATTGAACTAAGGAGAGACCCCAATGTCCAATCTCGTTTCGCCGCACGGCGCCAAAACCTTGAAGCCGCTATTTGCGCCGGAAGGCGAGCGCGCGAAGGAAATCAAGCGCGCGAAGAAACTGAAGCAGGTACCGCTTTCGAGCCGCGAGGTGTCGGATCTTTTGATGCTCGGCATGGGTGCATATACGCCGCTCAAGGGGTTCATGGGAAAGAAGGACTGGCGTAGCTGCTGCGTCGACATGACGTTGGCCAACGGCGTGTTCTGGCCGATCCCAATCACGCTTTCTTGCGCTCAGACATTGGCGAACAAAATCAAGATCAAGGATGAAGTCGCGCTCGTCGATGGCGAGACCGGCGAGATCCTCGGCATCCTCAAGGTCAGTGAGAAATACGCCATCGACAAGCAGCTTGAGTGCCAATCCGTTTACGGCACCACCGATCCGGCGCATCCGGGTGTTCTGAAGGTGCTGGAGCAGGGCCCAGTCAACCTCGCCGGAGCCGTCAAGGCGCTCTCGGAGGGGCATTACCCCGAGACCTACAAGGGGCTCTATTTCCGTCCGGCCGAAACCCGCGCGATGTTCGAGGAAAAAGGCTGGTCCAAGGTGGCGGCGTTCCAGACCCGCAATCCGATGCATCGCAGCCATGAATATCTGGCCAAGATCGCCGTCGAGGTCTGCGACGGGGTCCTGATCCATCAGGTGCTGGGGGCCTTGAAAGCCGGTGACATTCCAGCCGAGGTCCGGGTCGAGGCCATCGACGTGCTGGTTCAGCACTACTTCGTGCCCGGCACCGTCGTTCAGGCCGGCTATCCGATCGAAATGCGCTACGCCGGACCTCGGGAAGCCTTGCTGCATGCCGTATTCCGTCAGAACTTCGGTTGCTCGCACTTGGTGGTCGGCCGCGACCATGCCGGGGTCGGCAAGTATTACGGCCCGTTCGACGCGCAGCACATCTTCGACACCCTGCCGCCCGGTAGTATCGAATTGCAGCCGCTCAAGATCGACATCACTTTCTACTGCTACAAGTGCCACGGCATGGCGACCGGCAAGTCGTGCCCGCATGGCGAGGAGCACCGCCTGAATATCTCGGGCACCCGGCTCCGCGAAATGTTCGCCAAGCATGAGACGGTCCCGCCGGAGTTCAGCCGGCCCGAGGTATTGAAGGTTTTGCAGGCCTATTACGACCGCTTGGGCTAGAAAATTCGGACATATTCAATGAGACGAATGAGTCCAATTGACAGCCGACAGGCCCTATACTACTAAGGAAAGTCGGTATTTTTCACGGATGCTGGCCAAAAATAAGGCGTAACGCGCGCGCGGGTCTGAACGAAA
>JAQBZY010000054.1 GCA_027620395.1 Pseudomonadota bacterium | reverse complement strand
TGGTGTAAATCGGACCGCACGGCACGCCGGCTTCGTTCAGCCGGTCGATCAATGCGTCGCTTTCGAAGCCGACAGTGTGACGTTCCAAGGCGGCGTTCAAGGCGTCCCGGTTCTTCGAGCGCAGTTCCCCGGTCGCGAAATCCGGATTATTGGTGATCGAATCGTCCCCCAATAGCTGACAAATGCGGTCCCACATCTGATCACCGGCGGCGGCGATGTTGATATGCCCGTCCTTGGTCTTGAAGACACCGGTCGGGATGCTGGTCGGATGGTTGTTGCCGGCCTGCGGTGCCACCTCACCCTTAATCAGATAGCGCGCCGCCTGAAAATCGAGCATCGTCACCATGGCCTGTAGCAGCGACGTCTGTACCCATTGACCGCGGCCTGACGCTTCACGCTCGAGAAGTGCAATCAATACGCCCATGGCGCCATAAATGCCGGCGGTCAGATCGGCGACCGGAATCCCGACCCGAATCGGCCCTTGGCCTGGCAATCCGGTGATCGACATCAGCCCGCCCATGCCCTGCGCGATCTGGTCGAATCCCGGCCGTTTGGCGTAGGGCCCATCCTGACCGAACCCGGAAATGCTGAGCAGCACGATGCCCGGGTTGACCGCGGCTAGGCTTTCATAGTCGATGCCCAGCCGATGCTTGACGTCGGGACGGAAGTTCTCGACCACCACGTCGGCGGTTTCGACCATTCGTTTCAAAATGGCGATGCCGGCGGATTCCTTGAAATTCAGTGTCATCGCGCGCTTGTTGCGGTGGATACTTTGGAAATCCGGGCCGTTTCTAGCCCCGCCCATGCCTTTTCCGGTCTCGACCTCGTCCGGCGCCTCGATCTTGATCACCTTGGCGCCCCAATCGGCGAACTGCCGTACCGCCGTCGGGCCTGAGCGGACACGGGTCAGATCGAGCACGGTAAAGCGAGATAGAGGCCCCTGGTATTCCGTCATCTGATTGTTTCCGTCCCATTCTCCGAGAACATGATCGCCTCGGCTTGATTGAGTTTAACCTTCAGCATCCCGGCAATCACGTTGATTTCAGCGACTTCGGATGGCCGAACGATCCCGTCCGCCTCGCTGATCGCCTGACAGACGCCGACGATCAAAGTCGCCGTTTCGGAATCCCCGGCGGCGGCCAGCACGGCCGCGCGCGCCCGCCCCGGCCCATCGCCACCTTGGCGGATCAGATCGACGTAATACAGATAGCGCTCGACGCCAACGCCCGGGTCGTGGTCTCGCAAGGCGCCCAGGACACGCAGCAAGCGTCCGACTTCGGCGCCTTCGTCCAGCGACGCGTCGCCATCGGCAAGCGCCACCAGCGCCGCCGCCGCCATCAGCCCGTCACGAAATCCGCGTCCGTGCCGACGGGCAAATATCCGCCTGGCCCGGCCGGAAAAAATCCCGAGCATCCCCGTCAAATCGACGCTCCCAACTTATTGCCGCCGACCGACCGTAACATGCCGGCAAGTCGCTAATCCAGTAGCGAAGCGCCGGCGGTTCCCGGTCAATGGCAAAAAAACACCGGACCCGTCGGTCCGGTGAAGGAGAGAGTTGGTGAATATCGAATTAACCATACGCGCCGCCCGGGACCAACGCAGTGACCGCCGTCACAGGCCGGCAATCAAGTCGTCTGGAGGTGCGCCGGGAAACTCAAGGTCACCTTGGTTCCCTTGCCAAGCCCGCTTTGCAGGTCGACGGAAATCCCGAGGATTGCCGAAAGCGAACGGACCAGGGGCAATCCGAGGCCAGTTCCCTCTTTTTGGCTGACTTGGAAATTGCCGGCACGGGCAAACGGATTGAAGACGCGGTCGATTTCCTCGGCCGGGATGCCGATGCCGGTATCGATGATTTCCAGGATGATGACGCCACCGGCTTTGGAAAGCCGGACATCGATCATGCCGCCTTCGGGCGTGAATTTAATGGCATTGCCGATCAGATTGATCAGGATTTGCTGAACCCTCCGTTCGTCGGAACGAACCACCGGCGCCGGCGTCGGAACATCGTGCGCCAACCGCAAGCCAGCTTTTTGCGCCCGCCCACGCAGCATCCGGACGCACGCATCGATCGCGGCGCCAAGATCGACCGGCATTTCGGTCGTCCGCATCTCGCCTGCCTCGATGGCGGCGATATCGAGGAGATCGTTAATCAGCGCCAACAGGTGATCGCCGGACGAATGAACCAATCCGGCATATTCGGCGTATTTATCCGGGATCGGTCCCATCACGCCGTCCCGGATCAATTGCGAGAAACCGATGATGGCGTTCAATGGCGTCCGCAGTTCATGCGACATGTTGGCTAGAAACTGGGTCTTGGCCCGGTTGGCCTGCTCAGCCTCTTCCTTGGCGCGGCGCAACGACACGTCGATTTCCTTGCGTGCATTGATATCGACAATCGTCGACTGAATAGCTTCCTCGCCCTGCCATTCGACGACCCTCGACATGATCTCGATCCAGACCGGCGCGCCGTCGCGCTTGAGCCCCAGAAACTCGTAGCGGTCCGGCGCCGATTCACCGCTTAGGCGCTTGCGCCGAATTTCCAACTGACGGGCGCGGAAACTCGGGTGCACAAAATCTTCGATGTAAATGCCGTTGAATTGCTCAGGCAGGTAGCCGAATATTTCCGCCGCCGCGCGGTTGGCATATAAAATCTTAAAGTCACGATGAACGTAAAAGCCCTGGATCGAGCCATCGACCAGATCGCGGAACATGCGGTCGCTCTCGGCCAGCGCGGCCTCGGCCTCGCGCTCGATAGTGCGGTCAGTGACGAATGACTGATAGACGCCCCGACCACGCCAATGCCCATAACGGACGGCGAGTTCGACGATCCGCCTGGTACCATCGGGACGCTGACCGATGGTTTCATAGCGAAGCGGCGCAATTTCCCCTTGGGCGCGGGCCTCGGCCATTTTCTTTAGCCTGGGAACCTCCTCCGGTGGGAACAACTGCCATATTTCAAGGCCGATGAGTTTTTCCAGCGAGTAACCGAAAATCTCAGCGATGGCGTTATTGCCATAGACGATGTAACCATCCCGATGCATTAGAAATCCGACCGGGGAGTCGTCGAATATTTCCCGAATCGCGCCGTCAGGCGCCGTTAGGTCGCCCCATTGATCTGGCAAAGAGTCTGCCGCCTGGCCCGACGCGGAGCCGGCGCCGCCAAATTTGGGTTTTTTAGGTGTGCTCACGAGGCTTTCCTGAACATATGAATATGATATTCACGGCAAGACGCGGCATGAATTCATCATTGATCCAATTTATGCCCGTTCATGCGATGATGTCCACGTTCCATATGAAAGCTGCCCTTAAGAAAACGGGCCCGACCGATCCTGGAGCTAGCCGATGCCCGAGCCATCCTTGAAAACCGGCATCTGGGTATCGGCCCAGATACGACTTTGCGACATCACCAACATGCCGGCGCTGGTCCGTCACAAGGGCGACCCCGATGCCGGCAGCGTGATCCTGAAGCTCGACCGCCTCGACGGCACCTCGATGCTGTTGTCGCAATCGCGTGACGGGGAAGGCCGGCGCGCGTGGCTGGCGCCGCTTGGCCGCGCCGCCGCCGGCAACGACAAGATCGAGGAATACATCGGGCGCCGGCTGGCCCAGGATCCGGATATTTGGGTCCTGGAAATCGAAGACCGCCACGCCGCCTATATTCCCGACGCGCCGGTCCTCGACTAATTTCGCCTGGATTAGGCGGTTCGAAGAATCAGGTGGTAGCCGAAATCGGTCTCGACGATGCCGCTCACGGCATCCACATCAAGCGCGAACGCGGCAGCCTCGAATTCAGCGACCATGGCGCCGCGGCCGAAACTGCCAAGATCGCCGCCCTGGCCGCCGGACGGACAGTCCGACTTAGCGCGGGCGATATCGGCGAAGTCGGCACCGCCGGCGATTTGGTCCCGGATCGCCTCGATTTGGCTTTTCGCCGCTTCGGGTTCCCGGCCATCGGTCGAAACGAGAATGTGCGACGCGGTGATTTGTTCTGCCATTTCCAGCTCCCAGCTTAATTTATCCCTGGCCCGGGGGTTTAGCGCGGTCCGGTGCGCGAGGCAACCCAGTCAGTATGGCGTATCGTGCGAAAGGCGGTTACGCTTAGCGGCGATTCGCAAATCGGGAACGCGGCAACGAAGTGGTTCAACGGATTGTTAAATACCTATTACTAGGCATTCTCGGCCTCGCCGGGGGTGGATTTGCCGTGGCGCTTTTCATCGATGACGACGTGATCAGAAGCAGCGGCGGCGCCATGCCGGGCGGCGAGGGAGTCGCCGAAGCGGTGATCAGCCAGAAGCACGACGTCTTGAATGTCATCAGCGATAGAAGCAGCTCGCTGGTGTACTGGTTCCGCACCACGATCAATGACGTGATCAACTTTTCACCTACCGATCGAACCCCGAAAGTGGTCATGAAGCTGCCGCCGCCGCCGAAGATCGTGCCGGTAATGACGACGGAAATGCCGAACCCCGGACCGGCGCCGATGCCAACTTCGGAACCGGCTCCAGCAGCCATGCCCGCCGCCGAGCCAACTGCGGCGCCCAAGCCGGAGCTAGCGCCGTTGCCGATTCCGTCTTCAGAGCCGGCCCCGGAACCGCCAGCGCCGGATAAAGCCATGCCGGCCGCGCCGGGAATGCCGGCTCCCAACACTTCCGACGCCCCCCCGCCACCGCCATTGGACACGCCTCGGCCAGCCAAGGGCGGCAAAAAACCGAAAGCCGAGGCACCGGCAAAGACCGCCTCTCAGGAGGTCGTCGCCCTTCCGCCTGGGACCGAGACGGACAAGAAAATGGAACCCGCGCCGCCCTCCGCCGGCAAGAACGGCGGCGACGGCGATGCCGATCACAAGATGGGGCTTCGCTTTTACAACGGCATTAACGTCGAGAAAAACTACGGCAAGGCGGCCGAGTTTTTTCTTAAGGCCGCCGCTGTCGGCCATCCTGGCGCGCAATACAATCTCGGAATTATGAATTTTCTCGGCCAGACCGGCGGACAGGATTTCACCAACGCCGCCAAATGGTTCGAAAAAGCGGCGGCGCAGGGCCACACCCAGGCGCAATATAATCTCGGTTTCCTCTTCTACGAGGGCAAAGGCGTCGAACGCGATCTCAAGAAAGCCTTTGACTGGATCAGCCGCGCCGCCGAGCAAGGCGACCCGAAGGCGGCCAAGGCCCGCGACACGCTACGCCAAGCACTGCCTAAGGAAATGCTCGGCGGTTAGCCAGCCGTCGGCGCCGTCCAGTTTCCCAGATAGTGTTGTCGTTCAGCCGAGAATTCTAAACCGGCATCGGTTTGGTTAACTTGGTTTTTACGTTTTCCGGCGATTCTCCAATATATGGGCATGTACCGAACGGGCATCCCCAAGAACTGGGATCACGGGGACCGGCAATGAAGACTGGACGACACCTACCTTTGGCCGCGCTGATCGGCGCGGTCGCCGCCGCCACGGGTGCCGTCGCGGGCGAGAATGAGAGCAAATTCCATATCGCCTATCAGATCGAGGTCGCCGGCGCCGACGAGTCGGACCGCGCCACCAAGAAGGAATTGAAAGATAGCGGCACCAACATGGTGCCGGCGAAAAAAGCCGCGGCCCCCGTGCAGCCGGCACCGCCGACGCAGCCGAAGCCCGCCGTCGAGCCGGCGAAGAGCGCCGATGTCGACGCCAAGCCGGCGGCCCCGGCCAAGCAAGCTCAATCCATGGATAAACCGGCCATGGACAAACCCAAGGTTGCTGACGCCACGGCCGGCGAATTCAAGATGACCCCGTATATCCGAATCGACGCCGGCTATGCGCTTCTCAACGAGGCCACCGGCAACGGCCGCAATGGCACCAATCGCGCAACGACCATCCAAAACACCGGCTTTGCCGGTGTCGGATTCGGTTATCACCTCGAAGAGAACGTCCGGATGGACGGCACTTTCACCTACCGCGCCGGCATGGAAATCGACGGCAAAGACGGCGCGTCCAGCACCGTCTCGGGCCAGGTCAACAGTGTCAGCGCCATGCTCAATCTATATTATGACTTCAATCAGGCGCATGATTGGCTCGGATCGAAGACATTCACACCCTACGTCGGCGCCGGTGCCGGCATCTCCATGCTGAAGACGGACTCGCTGAACACCACCAGCGGTCCGACTGAGCGCGGCACCGAAGTCTACAATCTCGCCTGCGCCGCCATGGCCGGCATGGGCGTCAGCATCACCGAAAAGCTGACCGCCGATTTCGGCTATCGCTTCATCAATCTCGGTCAGTTCGAGCAGGACGGCAGTTTTTCAACCGGCATCACCGGGGCGGCGACCAAGTTTGACGATCTGATGGCGCACGAGTTTCACGCCGGGCTGCGGCTGGCATTTTAAACCAAACCGTCAATCGGCCTTGCCGGTGGCGACCGCTTTCTTGAGATCGTCGTATTCCTCGCAGCCGAACAAGCAAGCTTTGTCGAGACGCTTAAGCACCGCCTTGGCATCGTCCATGCGGCCGGTCTCGACGTACATCATGCCGAGGTATTCGAGCGCGCCGCGATGCTCGCCGTTGAGCGCCAGCGCCGTCATGTAAAATTTCTCGGCGTTAGCCGCATCGCCAGTCTTACGGGTCGCAAAGCCGAGCAGATTCCAGCCATCCGCATTCTTGTCCTCACGCGCCACCAAGGCCTTGAGGATCGGAATCGACTCGGTGAATTTCTTGTCGGCGATCAACTTGCGGGCCTCGACCAGAACCGGATCGTCAGCTTTCGTCGGCGGTGGCGACGAGTCGGCGGCGAACGCCGAACTGGCGGCCAGCAATAGCAAGGCAACAGCGAAACCAAGACAAAAATTGCGGTAGCTAGTCATTGAGTAGCTCCTCAAAACGGTCGGCTCAATGGCGGTGCCGGCGGCTTTCACGGTGCAGAATGTAAACGCCGCTGGCGACGACGACAACGGCGCCCTGACACGTGGTCGCCGTCGGCAGGTCTCCGAACATCATAAACCCGAACAGCATGGCCCATAGCACGTTGAAATACTTGAACGGCGAAATCAGCGCCGCCTCACCTTGCCGAAACGCCTCGATGAACAAAAAATGCGCGAAGCCGTTTAAGAACCCCGCGCCGACCAATAGCAATGCCTGCTTCCGATCAAGCGCCACCCAATCGACGAATGGCCAGGTCGCAAAGCCAGCGACAACAACCAGAAGCGTGGTGACGAACAATACCGACACCGAACTTTCGCTGGCCGACAATTTACGGGTCACGATGTCCCTGAGCGAGGACATCACCGATGCCGACAGCGGCAATAACGCCGCCCACTGAAATGCCGTCGACGTTGGCTGCATGATGATCGCGACGCCGATAAATCCGGCGCCGACCGCCAGCCAGCGGCGCCAGCCGACCCGCTCGCCCAACATCATAGGTGCCAGCAACGTGACGAACAGCGGCCCGGCAAAGCTGATCGTCACGGCGTCGGTGAGGGAAAGATAGCGAAGTGCCAGCACGAACATGAAGGCGGCGCCGACAACGCAACCGCCGCGCAGGAGTTGGCCGGGCCAGCTTTTGATCCGGAACATCGTTGCGACCCCACCCGAGCGCCAGGCCAGCAGTGTTATCGGAAAAAAGACCGCCAAACCCCTGAGCGCCAGTAGTTGCCCGACCGGCAGCTCGGCCGCCAACTCCTTGATCAAGCCGTCGTTGAGAACGATCAGCGCGCCACCTGCAAGGGTCAACGCGA
>JAQBZY010000053.1 GCA_027620395.1 Pseudomonadota bacterium | reverse complement strand
CAAGCGCCGCCACGGGTTCCGAAGCCGAATGGCCACCGTCGGCGGTCGCCGGGTCATTACCAACCGTCGCAGCAAGGGCCGCAAGCGTCTGTCCGCTTAACGCGCGGCGGCCGCTGTCGTCCGCGACGAAATGTACCCAAAATCCGCACCGTCCAAACTCGGGCGCCTCAAGCGACGCCGAGAGTTTCTTGCCGTTCAGCGGGCGCAGAAAAAGTGGGCCACGCCCGGCATGATCGTGCAGACCTTGCAATGTCCATCGGCGGAGAGCCCCACCACCATGCCCAGGATCGGCTTCACCGCCAGCCGCAAGGTCGGCAATGCGGTGGCCCGGAATCGGGTCCGCCGCCGGCTTCGGGCCTGCGTTGCCGGCCTAGCACCGGACGCCATCTCTGCCGGCGTTGATATCGTCATCATTGCCAGGCGGGGGACGTTGCAGCGGCGGTTCTCCGATCTCGAGGCGGATTTTCGCCAATGCCTCGGTAAATTGAAGGTTCTCAGCGATGCGTCGGGGCCGAATCATGCTTAAGGGCGCTTTGAGCGCCATCGTGTTGGGCCTGATTACCGGTTATCGCTGGTTCGTTTCGCCGTACATCGCCGGCGGCTGCCGGTTCCACCCGAGTTGTTCAGCTTATGCCGAGGAAGCGGTCCGCCGACACGGGCCCTTGAGCGGTGGCTGGCTGACGCTGAAACGGCTGCTCCGTTGCCACCCATTCGGGCGGCACGGCTTCGACCCGGTTCCGGATCAAATGTTCGGCGGGAAATGTTCGACAAGAGGTCACCAACACCCATGATCGATAACAAGAATTTTTTCCTCGCCATGGTATTGGCGATGCTGATTCTGTTTGGCTTCGAATTCTTCGTGAAAGTCGAATCGCAGCCCGGTCAACATGCCGTCGAGGAGGCCGCCCGCCAAGCACAACAGCAGGCGCAGAGCCGGACCCCGACGCCGGGCGCGGTCCCTGGGGCCCCCGTGGCCGGCGGTGCCGCACTTCCGGCCATCACCATCCCGGGCACTCAACCTTCCCCTTCCGGCGCCCAGACAAAGGCGCTGGGCCGTGCCAATGCGTTGTTGGAAAGCCCCAGGATCAAGATCGAGACGCCCCGCTTGCATGGCTCGATCGCGCTCAAGGGCGGATTGATCGACGATCTGACGCTGGTCGACTACCACGAGACGGTCGACAAGAAGAGCCCGGAAATCATCATCCTGTCGCCGAAGGGCGCCGAGCATGCCTATTTCGCAACGCACGGCTGGACCGGCGCCGCCGACCAACCGGTCCCTGGCCCGGACACTGTTTGGGCCGCCGACGCCACGACGCTCAGGCCCGACAGCCCGGTGACGCTCAGTTGGGCGAACGGCAAGGGCCTAGTCTTCAAGCGGACCATCTCGGTCGATAAGAACTATCTGTTCACGGTCATGCAGTCGGTCGCCAACACCACCCAGGCGCCAGTGACGCTTTATCCCTACGCGCTCCTGACCCGCTACGGCACGCCGGACGTCACGGATTTTTACATCCTGCACGAGGGTTTGCTTGGTGTTCTCAACGATCAACTGACGGAAATCAAATACAAGGACATCATCGACGCGAAGGCGCCGACCAGCCAGCCATCGAAGGGCGGCTGGATCGGCATTACCGACAAATACTGGCTGGCGGCGCTAATCCCCAATCAATCCGAAACCGTTCAGACCCGGTTTCTGCACCGCAAGGAAGGCAAAGTCGACGTCTATCAGACCGACTATTTGGGCGCCGCCGTCACGGTCCCCGCCGGCGGCAGCGCCAAAGCCGAAGGCCGTATCTTCACCGGCGCCAAGGAAGTCAACCTGCTCGATATTTACAGCGAGAAGTTCGGCATCGCGCGGTTCGATTTGGCAATCGATTTCGGTTGGTTCTATTTCCTGACCAAGCCGATCTTTTTGGCGCTTTTGTGGATCCACGGCGTGATCGGCAATCTCGGCGTCTCGATCCTCGTTCTGACTGTCGCCATCAAGACCCTGTTCTTTCCGCTGGCCAACAAGTCCTACAAATCCATGAGCAAGATGAAGAAGCTGCAGCCGGAGATGATCAAGCTCCGCGAGCGTTTTAGCGAGGACAAGGCCAGGCTCAATCAGGAAATGATGGCCCTCTACAAGAAAGAAAAAGTCAATCCGGCGTCCGGCTGCCTGCCGATTTTGGTGCAGATTCCGGTGTTCTTCGCACTCTACAAAGTTCTGTTTGTGACCATCGAAATGCGGCATGCGCCGTTCTTCGGCTGGATCAAGGATCTGTCGGCACCGGATCCGACGACGCTGTTCAATTTATTCGGCCTGATCCCGTGGTCGCCGCCGACATTCCTGATGATCGGCGTGTGGCCGTTGATCATGGGCATCACTATGTTCCTGCAACAGAGGTTGAACCCGCAGCCGGCAGACCCCATTCAGGCCAAGATATTCCTGTACATGCCGTTATTCTTCACCTTCATCCTGGCGCCCTTCCCGGCCGGGCTGGTCGTCTACTGGGCTTGGAACAATACGCTTTCGATCCTGCAGCAGTGGGTGATCATGCGCCAGATGGGGATGGACGCGAAACAAGCGCTGAGCTGAATCGATGCCGCCCCATGCAGATTTAGACGGGGCCGACGCCGAAGGCCTGGAAGCCGGCCGGCTGCTGTTCGCGAAGCCGGCCCGGTTCGTCATGGGTGTCGTCAACATCGACCAGGTGCCGCCGTCCGCGGTTCCGGAAGTCGCCTTCGCCGGCCGCTCCAACGTCGGCAAATCGAGCCTGATGAACGCCTTGACCGGGCGAAAGGCGCTGGCCCGGACCTCGAATACGCCCGGCCGCACCCGTGAGGTCAATTTTTTCGATGTCGATGGCCGGCTGATGCTGGCCGACTTGCCGGGGTACGGCTTCGCCAAGGCGCCCAAAAAGCAAGTCCAGGGTTGGACCCAGCTGATCGAGGATTACTTGCGCGGCCGCGCCGAATTGCGTCGCTGCTGCCTGTTGATCGACGCCCGGCATGGCATTAAGCCCACCGACCGCGATGCGATGTCGTTGATGGACCGGGCGGCACAGCCCTATCAAATCGTGCTGACCAAGTGCGACAAGATGAAGCCCGGACCGCTGGCCGAGATCAGGGACGGGGTCGGCAAGGAAATCGCCAGGCGCCCTGCCGCCCATCCGAGAATAGTCATGACCAGCGCCCGGGACGGCGCCGGCATCGACCTTCTCAGGGCCGAACTCGCGGCCATCGCACTTTCGTTCCCCGGACAAAGAGGTTAGTTTCCGGCCATGAAGGACAATAAACTCAACGAGCGCGACGACAATCTGCTGAAGGCCAGCGTGCTGTCCGAAGCGCTGCCCTACATGCGGCGGTTTTCCGGGCAGACCGTGGTCGTCAAATACGGCGGCCACGCCATGGGCGACGACCGGTTGGCGCAGCTATTCGCGCGCGACATCGTGTTGTTGCGCCAGGTCGGCATTCGGCCGATCGTCGTGCACGGTGGCGGTCCACAGATCGGCGCCATGCTCGAGCGCCTCAACATCAAAAGCGAGTTCGTCGATGGGCTGCGCGTCACCGATCAGGCGACCGTCGACATCGTCGAAATGGTGCTTTCCGGCTCGATCAATAAACAGATCGTCAGCGCCATCACGGCGGCCGGTGGCACCGCCGTCGGGCTCAGCGGCAAGGACGGCGGCCTGATCCGGGCCGAGCGCCTGAAACGCACCAAGCGCGACCCCGATTCCAACATCGAGCGGGTGCTAGATATCGGCCTTGTCGGCGAGCCGAAACAGATCGCGCCGCATGTGCTCGAAGTCTTTGCCGATACCGACGTCATTCCGGTGATCGCGCCGATTGGCATGGGTCCGGATGGCGAGACCTTGAACATCAACGCCGATACCGCCGCCGGCGCTATTGCCGGCGCCATGCGAGCGACCCGGCTTTACATGCTGACCGATGTCGCCGGCGTGCTTGACGCCGACGGCCAGTTGATTTCGGAACTGACGGTTTCCGAGGCCCGGGCCCAGATCGCTGCCGGCGTCATTACCGGCGGCATGATCCCGAAGATCGAGAACTGTATCGACGCCATCCAAGCCGGCGTCGAGGGAGCCGCCATCATCGATGGCCGGGTCGCGCATACGCTATTGGTTGAGTTGTTCACCGCCGGCGGCGCCGGCACTTTGGTTACCCGCGGCCAGGTCATGAACTCATAAATGGTGCTGGCTGTGACGTGGCCAATTTTGTTTGCTGACGAGGCGTTAGGAGGGAGTGATGCCGCCGCATCATGACCGACGACACAACGCTGTTCAGAAACAAAATGGGCCGCGCCCGAAGAAAGGGTCGATTGAGGAGCCGCCGCGCGGCGTCAAGTGGCCTCGCCGGGGGATTGACCCCGCTTTCGGCCCCTTTCCTGGCGAGGCGGTTCCTCAATCGATCACAGTCCATCGTCATTTATGAGTCCAGGGCCTAAGCCTAAGAAACCGAAGGTCATAGGCTTTTTATAAAATCGACCTGCCATGTTAGTTCTTCGTCGGTAAGCGCATATGCGTCGCCGTTCGCATGGATGGCTTCATTGGTCGGAATGCCGGCCAGCCGCTGCTGCACGGTTTCCGAAAATTTGGCACTGATCCCGGCCTTCCAGGAGACCGCCGCGCATCCCTTGGCGTTCTTCGTCTGGCAAGTTCGCTCCACGACCTTGATCGGCACGTCGGCCATCACCGATAGCATCGCCATGGCGAGGCGCTTTTCGCCCTTGCCAATCGCCGCCATCAGCGCCGATTCATTGAGCTTGCCGTCCGACCAAAGCTTGAGCGCACGGTCATAGGAGTCATCGGCATCGATATCGACACCATTGTTGGCCAGGTCCGAACGATCTTCGATTCGTCGCTCGACCACCGCCCTGACCGCGGTCAGCGTCGCCGCCGGCAAATCGTCCCGGGCCGCCATCCGGCGCAGCATGTCGTCGGCCACGAAACGGGCGATCTTGAGGGCCGCCTTTTCGGTGAGCCCCGGCCGCATCGCCAGCGGCTGATGCCATGCATCGACATCGATCGCCTGATTGATGACGCGGTCCAGCGCCGCTTCTCGAATTTGCGCACTGGCATTGCCAAGCAGGAGCCCAATGGCGTTGCGATCGTCGCTATCAATGATCGCGTCACAGACGTTCTCGGAGACGACGTTGCGCTCGGCGATGGCCGAGATCGAGCCTTCGTTCGGTCTGGCGGAGATGATTTTAAGCAAATCTTCGTCGGTCAGGACCGGCGAAAATCTAAGGATCGGGACCGCCACCGCAATTTCAGCGTCCCAGGCGAGTTTGCGAATCACATCCGGCGGCGCATTGGCGACTTCCTTGAGCGCTTCGGCAAGAATTTGCCGGACCCTGACCGCTTGATCGCGGGCCAGCGTCGACAGCGCGTCATAAGTCATGGTACGGAGTTTGTCGGCTTCAGCGGCGCTCAGACCAGGCGCGACGCGGCTGATTTTTTCTGCCAACGATTCCCTGACCGTGACGTCGGCGTCGCGCGACAGCAGGAGATCGGCCTGGCGTGGCGCCGTTGCGTTGGCGGCAATAATGCGCCGGATTTCCGCTGATGGATCGGCGGCCAGAAAATAAAGAATTTCGGGCTTTAAATCGGTCCTAGCCGCGATATCTGCGCGGACGTTGTCGTCCGGATCACTGGCCAGTTTTTTGGCTTCTTCGTAGCCGATTTTCTTGGCCGGCGGCTTGTTGCCCTTCGAGAACAACTTAGAGAGCATATGCTCAATCCTCTCCGCCATATGGCATCCGTTCGCGAATCACTTAATATGTCCCCCGCTCGGCCATGTCCGAATAGAATTCGATCTGCCAATTCAGTTCATCGGCGTCGAGCGAGCCGATGCCCTTTTTGTCGTCGCCGAGAATTTGCGATGGCGCGATCTTGCCCATTTTCTGCTGCACCATCACCGTCAATGGTCCTGGAAATTTCGATCGAAGGCAAAGCGCCACGATCGCCTTCGGGTTTTTCTCGACGAAAATCCGCCTGACCACGCCAACCGGCAAATCCGCGCGAAGGATGATCGCCGCGAAGACGAACGAATGATCCCCCGACTGCAAAGCCCTGATAATGACGTCGGTTTTGAGTTTGTCGTTTTTGTGCAATTTACCGACGAAATCGATCGGTGGGTCGACTTTGAGAAAATCGACGCTCGCGTCGTGGGCCCGGTCCATATCCATTGCCCCGGCCCGCGATTTCATCGCGTTGCGGATCACGGCCATGGTCTTGGCATCCAGATCGGTTCTGTTTTCGAGCACCTGAAGCAGGTTTTCGGCGACGAACCCCGCCATCCGTGCCGCGGCGCCCGCCGACAACCGCGGCCGGGCGACCAACGGCGCGTGCCAAAGCTCGATATTGTCGGCGCGGGCGATCAAATCGTCCAAGGCTTCCTCGCGAATTTGCGCCGAGGTGTTGCCGATGAGATTGGCAATGCCCTCGACATCGTCGGTTCCGATGATGGCATCGGCGAGGTTCTCGCTGACCAAAGCACGGCGCGCCACCGCCGCGACGGCGCCGTTGGTCGGCCGGCGGCGGACGATCTCGATCAGATCGGCATCGGTCAGAACCGGCGAGTTTTCGAGAACCGGTCTTGAGACCGCGATTTCCAAGTCCATCGCCAGCGTGCGTATGATATCGGTCGGCGCGTCGACGATGTCCTTGAGGGCTTCCGCCAATAGGACGCGGACCTCGGCGATCTGGTCGCGGGCAAGCGTCTCCAACGCCTCATAGGTCTGGGCTCGTATTTTATTGGAGTCGTCGGGCGCCAGACCTGGCGCGATGGCTGCTATCTTTTCAGCCAGACCACCGCGCACGGCGTGATCGACATCGTTGGCGAGAAGTAAATCGGTTTGACGCGGCGCCGACTGATTGCGGGCCACCGCCTGACGCACGCTGGGGTCGGAATCCTCAGCCAGGAAGTATAGGATTTCAGCGCCGACATCGCCCCTCGACGCCAGCGCCCGGCGCACCGCCGGGTCAGCGTCGCGGGCAAGCGCCTTGGCCTGTTCGTAGTTCACCTTTTTAGGGCTGAGCCCGCCAACCATGATAGTACCATCCCCGTCGTCCGGTCGTGATCGCCGAACTTAAAACTTCAATGCATCGGCGTCCGGTTTGACGCCAGGCGGCGGCGCCATCTCAAAGCCGCCCTTGCTCCGTTTCTTAACCGCGTACATGGCCGCGTCGGACCGGGCAAGGAGGTCGTTTAAATGTTCTCCCGTCACCGGATCGAAAAAGGCTACGCCGACGGAGATGCCGAGCGGGTGGTCGTCATCGCCCGACATCGAGCGCATCTCCTTGCTGGTTGCGATCAGTTGCTGAGCACGGCGGCGGACAGTTTCCTCGTCAATGCCGTCGAGCCACATGGCGAACTCATCGCCGCCGAGCCGGGCGATCAAGTCGCCGGGCCTGGAAAATTTCAATAGCATGTCGCGGAGGTAAAGTATCGCGTCGTCGCCAGCCTGATGGCCGTGCGCATCGTTGACCCGCTTGAAATTATCCATGTCGATATAGAACAACGCCGATGTTTGACCGCTACGTTCAAGCCGGCTGACGCGGCGGGGCAATTCTTCTTCATAAAAGGCCCGGCGGTTCAAGAGGCCGGTCATGCCATCGGTTCTTGAAAGCCTGACGATCCGCTCGTGATTGGCGATCTGTTCGTTGGCAATGCCAAGTTGATTGGCGACATCCGAGAGCAGAAGTTAATGGT
>JAQBZY010000052.1 GCA_027620395.1 Pseudomonadota bacterium | reverse complement strand
AGCTGTCCGGCTTGTGCGGGCCCTTGACGTCGACGCCGATATAGCTGGCCTGCTTGGCCGACAGCGTCGTCAACTGCACGCCGAGCTTTTCCAGATGCAGCAACGCCACCTTCTCGTCCAAGTGCTTCGGCAGCACGTAGACCTGATTTTTGTACTTCTTGTCTTTGTTGTTGGCCCACAGCTCGATCTGGGCCAGCGTCTGATTGGTGAAACTGGCCGACATCACGAAGCTCGGATGGCCGGTGGCGCAACCCAAGTTCACCAGGCGTCCCTGCGCCAACAGGATGATCCGCTTGCCGCTCGGGAACTCGATCTCGTCGACTTGCGGCTTGATGTTGTCGCACTTCATGTTCTTGAGACCCGCCACTTGGATTTCGCTGTCGAAGTGGCCGATGTTGCAGACGATGGCGCGGTCTTTCATCTTGCGCATGTGATCAATGGTGATGACGTCGACGTTGCCGGTCGCGGTCACGAAGATATCGCCACGCGGCGCGGCGGTCTCCATGGTCACGACCTCGAAGCCTTCCATGGCCGCTTGCAGGGCGCAGATCGGATCGGCCTCGGTGACCAGCACCCGGCAGCCGGAACTGCGCAGGCTTTCGGCCGAGCCCTTGCCGACATCGCCGTAGCCGGCGACGACCGCGACCTTGCCGGCCATCATCACGTCGGTGGCGCGGCGGATGGCGTCGACCAGGCTTTCCCGGCAGCCGTACTTGTTGTCGAATTTCGATTTGGTGACCGAGTCGTTCACATTGATGGCCGGGAACATCAGGGTTCCCTTGGTGGCCATTTCATAAAGCCGATGCACGCCGGTGGTGGTTTCCTCGGTGACGCCCTGGATCGCCTTGGCGCACTTGGCATAGAAGCCGGGACGCTCCTTGTTGGTCTTCTTGATCGCCGCGAACAGCACTTCCGCTTCCTCGCTGTCCGGGTTCTTGAGGAGCTTCGGATCCTTCTCGGCCTGCATGCCCAAGTGAATCAGCAGCGTCGCGTCGCCGCCGTCGTCCAGGATCATGTTCGGCACGCCGCCGTCCGACCAGGTGAAAATCTTGTGCGTGTACGCCCAGTATTCTTCAAGCGTCTCGCCCTTGAAGGCGAACACCGGGATGCCGGCGGCGGCGATGGCGGCGGCGGCGTGGTCCTGGGTCGAATAGATGTTGCAACTGGCCCAGCGGACATCGGCGCCAAGGGCGGTCAAGGTCTCGATCAGCACCGCGGTCTGGATCGTCATGTGCAGCGATCCGGCGACGCGGGCACCCTTTAAGGGCTTCTTCTTACCGTACTCGGCGCGGATCGCCATCAGGCCCGGCATTTCGGTCTCGGCCAGGTCGATTTCCTTGCGGCCCCACTTGGCGAGACTCATGTCGGCGACCTTGTAATCGGTGAAGGTGGTTTTCTTGCTCATGTCGCTCTCCATCTTTTCCGGCGGGTTTGGCGCGTTGGACGCGGCCATTTAAAGATATAAAGATTTCTTTATGTGTCTTGTGAGGCGCTGTTTAGCAGGCGCGCCGGGGGCTGACAAGTCCAAATCACGCCAGCGAATTGAAATCGTCGATCAGGGTTGCGATGCGCCCGGAATCGGTCTGCTCCATGATCAGGTTGGCGCGCTGGGTGGCGGCCAGCACGTCCATGCCGAGGATCCGGGACTTGACCTTCGGGATGTTGGCCGCCGCCATCGAAAAATCGCGGAGCCCGAGCCCTATCAACAGCGCCGTGTAGCGCGCATCGCCGGCGATCTCGCCGCAAATCGAGACCGGAATGCGGGCCCGGAGCGCGGCTTGGGTGGCGAACTGGATCAGCCTGAGCACCGCCGGATGCAGGGTGTCGAACAGATGCGCCACGTGTTCGTTGCCGCGGTCGACGGCAAGCGTGTACATGGTCAGATCGTTCGAGCCGATGGCGAAAAAGTCGCTCGCCTGGGCCAGGGAGTCCGCCGCCAAGGCCGCGCCCGGCACCTCGATCATGATGCCGACCGGCGGCAACTTGGCCGGCACCTTGACCCCTTCCGACGCCAGGCACATGGCGGTTTCGGCCAACAGCGCCTTGGCCTTTCGAACCTCGCCGGGTGTCGAGACCATGGGCAGCAGAATTCGGACATTGCCGCCGCCGTGCGCACTGGCGGCGACCCTTAGGATGGCCCGGAACTGGGTTTCCAAGGTCTCGATCAGTTTCAACGAAAGCCGGATGCCGCGCAGCCCGAGTTGTGTCGTCGCCGCCTCGTCGAGAATGCCGAGAAGCGCCGGCACCGGTTTCTCGGCGCCGGCATCCAAGGTGCGGATCGTCACCGGCCGCCCGTGCATGGCCTCGACGATCACGCGCAAGGCCCGGGTCTGCTCGGCCTCGCTTGGGATATCGCCCCGGTTCATGAACATGAACTCGGTCCTGAGCAGGCCGACCCCTTCGGCGCCGGCGGCGGCGACCATCTCCATCTCGATCGGCAACTCGACGTTGGCTTGCAGCGAGACGTCGATGCCGTCGCGGCTGACGGCGGGCTCGTTTCGCAGCCGGTCGAGGGTGCGGGCGCGGCGGCGGGTATCTTCGCGCTTCTTGGCATAGCGTTCGAGGGTCTGCGGGCTCGGATTGACGACCACGACGCCGGCATGGCCGTCGACGATCACCGTGTCTCCGGGCCGAACTTTGTCGAGAACGTCGGCGACGCCCATCACGGCGGGCAGACCCAGTGCCCGAGCCATGATCGCGGCGTGCCCGGCGCGGCCGCCCAGTTGCGCCAGGACACCGAGCACCCGCTTCGGGTCGATCAAGGCCATGTCGGCCGGCGTCAGCAAATCTGTGACGACGATGCTGTCCTTGGTCGGCTTGACCGTCCGCTTGGCCGGCGCGCGCAACAGGTTTCTGAGCAACCGGTTACTGACCTCGCGGATGTCGTCCAAACGGGCCGCGAGATAGGCGTCCTCCATGGCGTGGAATTGTTCGGAGATGTTGGCCAATTCGCCCTGCACGGCGGCCTCGGCGTTCTGATGCCGGTCTGCGATCCGGGCGTGGGCGCCGCGCACCAACCGCGAATCACCCAGCATCGCCAGATAGGCGTCGAACAGGATCGACATTTCCTCGCCGGCGGCGCCAGGCACCTTCCTGGCTCGGGACTGCAGCGCGCGGACTTGCCGCTTGGCAATGTCGACGGCGTGCGCCAGGCGCTTCTGCTCGGCCCCGAGATTGGCTTTAGCGACCGCGTATTCCGGAGCCTCGACGATGTAGCTGGCCCGGACCAACGCCGAGCCAACGGCGATGCCGGGGGCGGCGCCGAGGCCCTTGAGGACGATTTCACCGCAGCCGGATTTTTTCGCCATCTATGACCTCAATCCTCGTCGAACTTGCGCTCGACCAGCGCCTGGATGGCATCGAGCGCGGCGCCGGCATCCTTGCCCACCGCCCGCACCTCGATCTCGGTGCCGGGGCTGGCGGCCAGCATCATCAGGCCCATGATCGAGCGGCCCGATACGGTTTGGCCGCTGCGGGTCACGTCAATGTCGGCGGCGAAGCCGGCGGCGGCGGCGACGAACTTGGCGGCGGCGCGGGCATGCAGGCCACGCTTGTTGATGATCGTCAACAGGCGGCATTGGCCGCCGCCGCTATCGTCGGGCGCAGCCATCGCCCAATCAAGCTCCGCCGCTCTGATCGAGCAGTTGGGACGCGATGTTGATGTACTTGCGCCCCGCCTCTTGTGCATCGCGGGCGGCTTGGCCAAGCTCCGCCTCGGCGCGGATCGATGCCAGCTTGATCAACATCGGCAAATTGACGCCGGCGATCACCTCGACATGGGCCTTGTCCATGATTGAGATCGCTAAATTCGACGGCGTGCCGCCAAACATGTCGGTGAGGACGACGACACCGGCGCCGACATCGACGTCGGCGACCTTCTTCAGGATTTCGCCGCGCCGTTGCTCCATGTCGTCATCGGGACCGATGCACACGGCGGCGATCATTTCCTGGGCGCCGACGACATGCTCCAACGCCGAAATCATTTCGGTGGCGAGCTGCCCGTGCGTCACCAGCACCAGTCCGATCATGGTTTTGGTTGTCCTTCTTCCCCAGCTCAAACTTGGCGGCCGTTATTCCCCGACCGTCCCGGCTTCATATCAATTCCGATTGTGGTCCGATTTTCCTTAATTGTCCAAGTCCCGATGCCGCAGCAGCGACTGCCAGCCATTGCCGTCGAGCCATTGCTGGAACTTGCCGGCGACGAACACCGAGCGGTGCCGGCCGCCGGTGCAACCGAAGGCGACGGTCAGATAGCTTTTTCCCTCGGCGCGATATTTCGGCAGCAGCGGTTCGATCAGCCCGACCAGATGTGCCCAGAAACCATCGAAGGCGGGGTCGGTCTCGATATAGCGCCCGACCGCTGCGTCCTTGCCGGTCTGCGGTTTGAGCTTCGGATCGTAGTGCGGATTTTTCAGGAACCGCACGTCGAATACCAGATCGGCGTCCCTGGGCAGACCGCGCTTGAACGAAAACGAACTCACGAAAATTGCCAGCCCCGGATCGTCAACAAGCCCGAAGGCATGCTGTAAGCGGGCCTTGAGATCGCCGAGAACGAATTCGGAGGTATCGATCACGACATCGGCGCGTTCCCTGACCGGCGCCATGATCCGACGTTCGCGGGCGAGCCCGTCCTTCACCGGCCGATCGGCGGCGAGCGGATGGCGCCGCCGCGTTTCCTCGAAGCGCCGTCCGAGCACCTCGTCGTCACAATCGAGAAAGATCAGCGCCGCCGCGAGATCGGCCCGGGAACCGATCTGCTCGATGAACTGCAACAGCCGGGTGGCATCGAAATCCCGGGTTCGAATGTCGACGCCGACGGCGATCGGCCGGCGTTCGGCGGCCGGTGCTTCCGGGTCCGGAACCAGTCGGCCCAGGAGCGACATCGGCATGTTGTCGACGGCCTCGTAGCCGAGATCCTCCAAAAGTTTGAGGGTCGAACTTTTTCCCGCCCCGGAAACGCCGGAGACGATCAGCAGCGGCGTTCTGCCGCCGGCATTGGAAATCGAGAGACTGGAATTTTTCGCAGCCATGGCATTTACAGCATATCGCCAGGACGCTGGTCGAGTGCAAGACGGATTTTCGCCGGTGTCGATGCGGCGAAGGCAAAAAGTGCGAGCTTTGGGACGTCGACGCCGAGAATGTTTTCGCCATCCGGTTCCGGCAACCGCTCGACGGCGCCGATTTCAACCAGATCGACGACCAGAGCGATTTTCGTTTTGGCGACTATGCGCGCCGCCTTCACGATGCCGACGCCGCGAACTTCGATCAATCCGGCCAACGCCTCGGGTGGACGCGCCGTCAGAACGCCGTCGGCGGCGGCGAGGTCGACGCGGTCGTCGGCGACGAGAAAGCCGCCTTCGTCGATCAAGCGGAGTGCCAGATCGGATTTGCCGGCGCCGGACGGTCCCCGGATCAGTACGCCCTGACCGGCGATGGCGACGCAGCTTGCATGTACTTGGCTCTCTGTCATGGTCCGAAAGCCTGCGCCCAGTGCCGGTTTCGGTCAACCATCGTCATTCATGTCCAGGACCTAGTCATCGGCGGTTGCCGGCAATCGGACCGTGAAGCGGGCGCCGAGAACGTTGCCGCCGCCGCCGCGCCGGTTGGCGGCGAAAATCGCGCCCCGGTGCGCGTCGACGATCTGTTTCGAAATGCTGAGACCAAGACCGGAGTGAGTGCCAAATTTTTCGCCCTGCGGCCGTTCGGTATAGAACCGCTCGAAGATCGCCGCCTCTTTACCGGGCGGAATGCCGGGGCCGTCGTCGTCGACGGTGGCGACCAAATGATCGCCTTCGCGGCCGAGCGCGATGCGGATGCGGCCGCCCTCGGGACTGAAGGTTTCGGCGTTGGCGATCAAATTGCGGAAGACCTGCACCAAGCGGTCTCCGATCCCCTGGACCTGCGTCGGTTCGTGCGTGACGATCTCAAGCGTCACTGTCGCCCGGCCGGCGCGGTCGGCGGACCGTAACATCTCGACCATGGCGCCGAGCATTGCGGCCACGTCGACCAGCTCGTACTCGGCCCGGTTCAATTCGGCGTCGAGACGCGATGCGGTTGAGATATCCGAGATCAGGCGATCCAGCCTCGCGACATCATCTAAGATGATGGCCGTCAGTTTATCGCGCCGCGCCGGATCGTCGATCCGGGCCGCCGTCTCGACTGCGCTCCGGAGCGAGGTCAGCGGGTTCTTGATTTCATGCGCGACATCGGCGGCAAACCGTTCGATGGCGTCGAGGCGGAGTCCCAGCGCTTCGGTCATGGCGTTCAAGCTGTTGGCGAGATCGCCGATCTCGTCGTTGCGGTGCGCATAGTCCGGCATTTTCTCGGTGCGGCCGCGGTCGAGGCGGATTCGCTCAGCAGCGTGCGCCAGCCGTAGAATTGGCCGCGCGATGGTGCCGGCCAGATAGAGCGACATCAAGATGGTGAGGAGCGCGGCCAATCCGAATACCTTGAGAATGTCGAGCCGGACATCGAGCAGCGCCTCTTCGATTTTGTCGCCGTCCCTGGAAAGCATCAGCGCGCCCAGAACCTGCTTGTAGCGCTGCACCGGCACGGCGGCCGAGAGCACGATCTTGCCGTTCTTGGTTTGCCGCGCCGCGACCACGCTTTCGCCGGCCAACGCGGCGTTCGATTCAGAGTAGTCGCCGGCCCGTTGTAGCGCGTTTTCGTGATACAGCGGCAACGCGTCCTCGCCACCGGCCTGCCGGGTTGCGCGGTCATAGAGTTTGAGCAATCGACCGAGCGGATCGGCGTCGGTGGTCGGCGGCGACAGGATTTCAATTTGCACAGTGCCGCCCGGCCCGGCGAGGCGGCGGGAATCCACGATCATGACGCCGTCGGCACGGAACAGCCGGGCCCGGGCGCCGGTGGTGGCGGCCAGCCGGCGCGTGATCTGGTTGGCAATCTCGGAGACCATGAATTGATTCGATGGCGTCTCCGATATGACGGCGCCCTCGCCGAGCGCGGCGGCGAACATGTCAGCCTGCACTCGCAAGGCGTCAAGCTCGGCGGCGATGAGATTGCGGCGGTATTCGCCGAGATAGAGAATACCGGCGACCAGGACGCCGAGCGCGATCAGATTGACGGTCAATATCCGCCACGTCAGGGGCGATACCCATCGACCCCGCGTGCGAGGTTTCATCTGGTGTTCCGCTGCCCCCTCTGTCATCTGTCTCCCCGGCGGCGCTGGCGAAGGGCCGGCCTGTGATCAGGCTTTGTACCGATAGCCGACGCCGTAAAGTGTTTCGATATTCGAGAATTCCGGGTCGGTCTCGCGGAACTTGCGGCGTACCCGCTTGATATGGGAATCGATGGTCCGGTCCTCGACGTAGATATTCTCGCCATAAGCGGCATCGATCAACTGGTCGCGGTTTTTGACATGGCCGGGCCTCCGGGCGAGCGCCGCGATCAACAGAAACTCGGTCACGGTCAGCGTCAGGTCGTGGCCGCGCCACGAACACATATGGCGGATCGGATCGAGCACCAGATCGCCGCGGCGTAATATCTCACTGTTTGCATCATCCGCCGCCGGCGCTTCGCTGCGGCGCAGAATGGCGCGGATCCGCTCGATCAGAAGGCGCTGCGAGAACGGCTTTGTAATGTAGTCGTCAGCGCCCAAGCGAAGGCCCAAAAGCTCATCGATTTCGTCATCCTTGGAGGTCAGGAAAATAACCGGCAGGCGGGTTTTCTTTCTGATCTCGGCCAACAGCTCCATGCCATC
>JAQBZY010000051.1 GCA_027620395.1 Pseudomonadota bacterium | reverse complement strand
TCGGTCAGGATACGGACGCGATCCTCGCCGAGCTTGGCTACGACGCGCTGGCGATTGCAAAACTCAGAACGGAGAAAGCGGTGTAAGCGGCAACGGGTGGAACCTCGATGGCGGCCTCGCCGGGAGTGACATCGGGTCCGTGCTGTCCGATAATACCGGCCGCGACATTGATTGATGAGGCCGCATATGAGCACGGCTTGGACCGGCGTCTATCCAGCGCTGATGACTGAATTTGTCAAGGGCGGCACCCTCGATCTCGAGGCGACCGGCCGGCACATTGAAAGCTGCCTCAAAGCCGGCGTCGGTGGTTTCGTGATGCTCGGCACCTTGGGCGAGAATACATCACTCACGGCGGACGAGAAGGAAAGCGTGCTCAGCGCCGCCGTCGAAGCCGCCGCCGGCCGGGTGCCGGTGCTGTCCGGCGTCGCCGAATACACCACCGATTTCGGAATCCAATTTGCCAAGCGTGCCCGCCGCGCCGGGTGTGCCGGCCTGATGGTGCTGCCTTGCCTGGTCTACAAGCAGGATTCCCGCGAAGCGGTCCGGCATTTTAGGGATATCGCCGCTGGCACCGATCTGCCGATCATGATCTACAACAACCGCGTCGCCTATGGCGTCGATCTGACGCCCGAGGATCTCGCCATGCTTTCCGATTGTGAGAGCATTGTCGCAGTCAAGGAATCGTCGCACGATAGCCGCCGTATTACCGACATGCTGAACGTCGTCGGCGGCCGCTACACGATTTTCTGCGGTGTCGACGATCTGGTGCTGGAAAACGTTCTATTCGGCGCCGAGGGTTGGGTGTCCGGTCTGGTCAATTCATTCCCGGCGGAAGCGGTGGCGCTGTTCAAGCTGGCGCGGGCCGGTCGGGTCGCCGAGGCGCACGCACTTTATAAATGGTTCATGCCGCTTCTGCATTTGGATTGCGACGTCAAGCTGGTCCAGATGATCAAGCTCGCCAACCAGATGACCGGCGAGGGATCGGAGTGGGTGCGCCCGCCCAGGCTGACGCTCGAAGGCGACGAGCGGGCCCGCGTCACGGCAGTGCTCGAGCGGGCGCTGTCGACGCGGCCCAACATCTGAACCCGCATGCCGGAAAAGATCGTCATCGTCGGCAACGGCATCGTCGGCCTCGGCAACGCATTACATCTTAGGCGCGCCGGGCATGACGTCACCGTCGTCGACCGCACACCCCTCGACGAGGGAACCTCGACCGGTAACGCCGGCGGTGTCGCGGGCGCCGCGTTCCTGCCGATTCCTGAACCCGGTCTGTGGAAAACGGTGCCAGCGTTGCTGCTCAATCCTTTGGGGCCGCTGTCGATCCGCTGGCGCGATCTCGGAAAGCTGGCGCCTTGGCTTTATCAATTCCTGCGGGCGTGCCGGCCCGATGCTTACCGACGCGGCATCGAAGCCATGGGCAATCTGATGTCGCTGGCCGGCGATGCACACCTCGAAATGCTGGAGGCGACGGGCCTTAAGCATCTGCTCCGGCAATCGGGAGTACTTTTCGTCTATCGTTCGGAAGCGTCCTGCGATGCGTCGGCGGCGTCTTGGCAACACCGGGCTCGGCACGGCTTCGATTGTCAGCGCCTCGGCCGCGCCGGCATTCGGAACATGGAGCCGGCGCTCGGCGAAGAAGCTCAAGCGGGGTATTTCGTTCCAAGCTGGTGGAATTACCGCGATCCCAAGGAATTGCTGATCGAGCTTGCCGCCCATCTGCGGCAATGCGGCGTTGAATTTCAGACCGGCAATGTCGCCGGTTTTGACATTGGAACCGACGGACCGGTAGCGGTCAGGTTCGACGATGGTGCAACGTTGGCGTTCGACCGGGTCGTGATCTGCGCCGGTGCTTGGTCAGGCCGGCTTTCGGCCATGCTCGGCGAGCCGTTTTCCATCGTCGCCGACCGCGGCTACAACACGACGCTACCCAACCCCGGCATCGAAATCGGCCGAACCATCGACTTCGCCGAGGATTCGTTCGTGATCACGCCGATGAGCATGGGCTACCGGGTCGGCGGCGCCGTCGAGCTGGCATCGCCGGAGACCCCGCCTAACTATGCCCGGTGTGAGGCGCTGCTGACGTTGGCCAAGCGCTACCTGCCGGAATTAAATGTGGAAGGCGGCAGCCAGTGGATGGGCTGCCGGCCGTCGACGCCGGACTCGGTGCCGGTGATTTCGCGCTCGGCCAAACATGGCAATGTGTTCTATTGTTTCGGGCACGGGCACTTGGGGCTGACCGGGTCGATGGTGTCGGGGCGTCTGATTGGCCATCTCATGGCCGGCGAGACACCTAACATCGACATGGCGCCCTACCGGATCGACCTTTTCCGTTGACGGCAAGGGAGCGAGGGATGGCCAACCACACCTTTTTCTGTGTCGACGCCCACACTTGCGGCAATCCGGTCCGGGTCGTTGTCGGTGGCGCGCCGTCGATCCCGGCCGCCGACATGATTGAGCGGCGGGCCAAGTTCATGGCCAACCATGACTGGATCCGGACGGCGTTGATGTTCGAACCACGCGGCCACGAGGTGATGTCGGGCTCGGTGCTGTATCCGCCGACCCGCGACGACTGCGATCTCGGCATTGTCTATATCGAGGTCTCGGGGTGCTTGCCGATGTGCGGGCACGGCACCATCGGCACCGTCACTGTCGCCATCGAGCGCGGTCTGGTGACGCCAAGAACGCCGGGCGTGCTCAGGCTCGATACGCCGGCTGGCGTCGTCGAGGCACATTACGAAATGGTCGGCGAGCACGTCGAAAGTGTCAGGATCGTCAACGTGCCGTCGTATCTGGCCGCAGACGGGATTGCGGTCGATGTCGCCGGTATCGGCAAGCTCTCGATCGACATCGCCTACGGCGGAAACTTCTACGCCATCATCGATCCGCAGCCGGGCTACGGCGATCTCGCCGAGCTCACGCCCGGCGATATTCAGCGGCTGAGCCCGCTGGTCCGGGACGCGGTCAATGCCACCGGCAGTTTCGTGCATCCCGAACAACCGGCGATCAACCGGGTGACGCATATCATGTGGACTGGCAAACCGAGCAAACCGGAAGCGCATGGCCGGAACGCCGTCTTCTACGGCGACAAGGCCATCGACCGCTCGCCCTGCGGCACCGGCACGTCTGCCAGGCTGGCGCAGTTGCACGGCAAGGGGAAGCTCAAAGCCGGCGACACTTTCGTGCACGAAAGCATCATCGGCAGCCTGTTCATCGGTCGGATCGACGCCGAAACAACGCTCGGCGGAAAACCGGCGATCGTGCCCTCGATCGCCGGTTGGGCCCGGATACACGGCATCAACACTATTTTCGTCGATGACCGCGACCCGTTCCGGCATGGCTTCATCGTCAAGTAACGGGCGTCACGCCGCCTTGGCGGAAGCCGTCCTTTTCAGATATGCCAACATGGTATCAGCGTCCGAGATCTCGAACGGATCTGTCGGGCAGTTGTCGCTGAAACCTGGCTCGACGAACATTTGCTCGATGACGCAATCCTCGACGACCATCGAATAGCGCCAGCTCCGCATCCCGAAGCCCAAGTTCGACTTATCGACCAGCAAGCCCATCTTGCGGCTGAATTCGCCGTTGCCGTCCGGCAGTAAAAAGACGTTCTTGGCTGCCAAGTTCTTGCCCCATTGAAACATGGTGAAGGCGTCGTTGACGGATAGGCAGATCACCTGGTCGACGCCGAGGGCGATGAATTCATCGTTCAGTTCCTCATAGCGCGGCAGATGCGTCGATGAACAAGTCGGCGTGAAGGCGCCAGGCAGCGCGAATAGCACAATCCGCTTGCCGGCGAAAATCTCCGCGCTCGACAGATCTTTCCACTCGAACGGATTGGGGCCGCCCAAGGCGTCATTGCGGACCCGGGTCTTGAAAATCACGTCGGGGACTCGTTTCGGCATGTCATTCTCCTTTGCTTCAGGCCGCGAGATCGGGCGGCGTTGAGTGCGAGAATGAAGAAAATCCGAACTTAAGTGAAATCGATTGTTTCGATTGTATTAATCGATGCTGCCGATCACAAAGATGTACTGTGCGCCGGCTTGCCTTGCACGCCCTTATAAAGAACGCCCTGGCGGAGCTTCATGATCCGTTCGTGTTCGGCCATGGCGGCGGCGTCCATGTCGGCCATCGGCGGCGCCTCATGGATGAAGTTGCCGTCAGTATCATCGCCCCTGACCAACCACGCCGAGTCGTTCTCGGCATGGATTTGGCGGACATGTGGTGCGATGTAGCGCACCGCGATGCCGATGCGGCGGGCATCGGATTTGTTCGGCGCCGAGGCATGCACGGTCCGGATGTTGTGCAGCGAAATCTCGCCCGGCTGCAGCTCCAGATAGACGGCTTCATTTTCGTCGACCTCGACCGCGATCTCCTGGCCCCGGGTCAGCAGATTTTCCTTTTTGAAAGTATCTATATGCGGAAGTTGATCCAGGCGGTTGGAGCCTGGCACCATCTTCATGCAGCCCGAACGCTTGGTCGCCGGCGACAGCGCGATCCACGCCGTGGTCACATCCGGCGACGACAGCCCCCAGTAGGTGCTGTCCTGATGCCACGAGACATAAGAATCCGAGTTGGCGTCCTTGATGAAGAGACTCAACCCCCAAACCAAGAGGTCCGGTCCCATGACGTCTTCGACGGCGTCGAGGATCTGCGGGTGCTTGGCCAATTCCGCCGCCCAGGTTTGCAGCAGATAGAGCTTCTGTCCCTTGAACATCTCGTACCAGCCGGCGTTGGCGGTTTCGTAGGCTTCGAACCGACGGCGGAAGTCCTCGGCGTCGGCTTCGCTCATCACCCGGACCGGCGCGCAAAAGCCATCGCGGCGAAAGGCGTCGGCCATCTCCGTGCTCATGATCTTTGGCATGTTAAATTCCTTCGGCGCCCGTCAAGTCAACTTGCTAAATCTTACGCCGCTCCGCCGGCCCTGCCAATTGCTGGTTGTTGGTGCCCGGAGCTGGACAGCCGCCGCAAAAACGGGGAACCTCCTTGCTTGGGGAGCCGGCCAGGAGAATGCCATGCGTCCAGTGCTGACCGTGCTTGTGGCGTTCGCTTTGACGGCCGGGTGCTCGAACTGGTCGAAGCCGGAAATCGTCGCCGCGTCGCCGATGGCGGTCACGATCAAAACGTCGTCGCTCTCCGATCCGATCGATGCCGCCGAGGCGCACTGCCAGCAATACGGCAAGAAGGCGGTTTCCCGAGGCGGAGTGAAGCTCGGGGCGCCGGCCTACGCGACGCTTTATGGATACGATTGCGTCAAACCTTGATGGACCGGCAACCTGCGTAGGCGGCCTTCAAGCCGGTGCCGTCAGCCGAACAGTAGCCGGCCAACATCGAATAGCAGCAAACCCCAGCCGGCCACGGTGATCAGCAACGTCAGCAGCGGTTGGCTGCGGGCATTGCGGAACCGCTCGGGCGTCTCGGTCTGGCCAAACACTTCCTGCGACCCGGTCTCGGCTGGGATTCGGCGGAGCATCTTGACGGTGTCGGACTGCACGATGTCAAAATCGGCCCGCATCCGGCTGTACAATCGATAGATCGGCGCGACGATTCCGAAAAACATCAAAACGACGGCGGCAACGGCGATCCATGGATCGCGGTGCAGCTTGGACAGATACCCGGCATAGGGTCCGGCGATCAGGACGCCGACGAAATTGAGCATGATCAAGCGAGATACCCATGCCCGCTGCCTGGCTTCCCGGCTCATGGCCGGCCTCTGGGCCGTCGGCCCCGCTTTCGCATTTCGAGCGTCGCCCACCCGTCCTGAACCAGTCGCCGGACCAGCCTGAGCCCGTGCGCCCGATGCATGCCGGCGACATCGGCGGCGTCTCTGACGATCAGGCCCGATAGTATGGCCGTGCCGCCAGGCGCCAAGTTTCGCGCCAGATCGCCGGCCATCGCCTTCAGGGGCCTAGCCAGCACATTGGCGGCGACCAAATCATATGGCCCGCCATCCCTGACCGCGTCGGTCCGGTATCCGGGGCCGCATTCGATCCTCACCCGGCCGCCGATCCGGTTGATCCGGGCGTTCAGCCGGGCGACGCGGACGGCTTCGGGATCGATGTCGACGGCGACGACGCGCTTGGCGCCCAACTTCGCCATCGCGAAAGCCAACAGGCCGGACCCGCAACCCATGTCGAGAGCGCGGTGGATTGGTCCCTTGGCCGGAGCGGTGGCGAGGCAGTCTTCGATCAGCTTGATGCAGCTCGCGGTGGTCGGGTGGCTGCCGGTGCCAAACGCTGTCGCGGCGTCGATTTCAAGGGCGATGGCGCCGGCCGGTACCTGGCCCTTGAAATGACCGGGATGAATAAAGATGCGGCCCAGCCGGATCGGCGGAAAACTGGCTAGATTTTCGGCCAACCAATCGCGCGGTGTCAGGATTTCGATCGTCAGTTCCGGTGCCTTGGACCCGAACGCGCCAGCCGCGATGCCGAGGCCTTCGGTAATGGCAATGTGATCAGGCGGCGTGTCGTTATACCCCTCGCCCCGCCAAGCGCCATCCTCGTCCTCGATGTAACTGACCGCCGCCGAGACCCCTTCCAGCACCGCCGCGTAGGCCGGCGCGTGGCCCGCGCTTGAGCGGACCAACAGCCGCCAAAGCGTCGGTGGCGGTTGGGCGCTCATGCCGGTTCCACGAAGCTCGCCATGACCCGCTTCGCGCCGGCCTTTTCGAAGTCGATTTCGAGCTTGTCGCCATCGGCGGCGGCGATGCGGCCGTATCCGAACTTCTGATGGAATACCCGTTCGCCCGGTTGAAATGTTTTCGATGGTTGCTGGGATTTCGCCGCCCACGACCGCGATCCGCGGCCCTCGACCATGCGGCGGCGGCGATTGTCGGCCATGCTTTCAGCGAGCGCCGTGTCGGCGACATCGACGAAGGCGGTGTCGCGGCCGGCATAGACGCCGGGCTCGGAAACGATATCGATGTGGCCCGGCGGCAACTCGTGGACGAAGCGCGATGGCGTCGCGCTCTGCCATTGACCGTAGACGCGGCGGTTGGCGGCGAACGAGATGATGGCCCGCTTACGGGCCCGGGTTAGGCCGACGTAGGAAAGCCGCCGCTCTTCCTCAAGCGACGCCAACCCGCCTTCATCGAGCGATCGTTGGTTGGGAAAAATCCCTTCCTCCCATCCGGGCAGAAACACGGTTTCAAATTCCAAACCCTTGGCGCCGTGCAGCGTCATCAAGTTTACTTTATCGAGGTCGCTCCGTTCCTCGTTTTCCATCACCAGACTGACGTGCTCAAGAAAGCGGCCCAAGGTCTCGAAATCCTCGAGCGCCACGATCAACTCCCGCAAGTTATCGAGCCGGCCCGGCGCGTCCGGATCTTTTTTCTGGCGCCACATGTCGATGTAGCCGCTTTCCTCAAGAACTTGCCGGGCAAGCGCCGCCGGACCGCTTTGGGCGGCGTCGGCGCGCCAGCGCTCGAATGTCGCCAGCAGATCGGCGAATGCTTTTCGGGCCTGTGGCCGCAACTCATCGGTCTCGATCAACCGTGCGACGGCGCGGGTCAGCGAGATGGCACCGGCACGGGCGAATGCGTGCACGGTCTGCAACGTGGTCTTGCCAATGCCGCGGGTCGGCAGATTGACGATCCGCTCGAACGCCAGATCGTCGTCAATCGAGCGCACCAGCCGGAAATAGGCGTGGGCATCGCGGATTTCGGCGCGCTCGAAGAAACGCGGCCCGCCAATCACCTTGTAGGGAATGCCCAGCATCAAGAAGCGGTCTTCAAATGCCCGCATCTGCCAGGAGGCGCGCACCAGCACGGCACATTCGCCATGTTGGCGGCCATTCGAAA
>JAQBZY010000050.1 GCA_027620395.1 Pseudomonadota bacterium | reverse complement strand
CCCCCGCCGTACCGGTTTTCGACGTATTGCTCGACGATCTGCTGAAATTCCTCGGCGATTCCAGGCCCCCTGAGCGTCATCCGCTTTTCGCCGTCGATGAACACTGGTGCCGTTGGAGTCTCGCCGGTACCGGGCAAACTGATGCCGATATCCGAGTGCTTGCTTTCGCCAGGCCCGTTGACGATGCAGCCCATGACCGCGACGTTCATGCTCTCGACGCCGGGATACCGTTCTCGCCAATCCGGCATACGGGTCCGGAGATAGGTTTGAATTTTGCCGGCAAGTTCTTGGAAAACTGTCGACGTGGTGCGGCCGCAGCCGGGACATGCGGTGACCAACGGCATGAACGAGCGAATGCCCATGGTCTGCAGAATTTGCTGCGCGACGATCACTTCCTGGGCTCGGTCGCCTCCGGGATCGGGGGTCAGTGAAACCCGGATGGTATCGCCGATCCCTTCCTGTAGAAGCACCGATAGCGCCGCCGTCGAGGCGACAATGCCCTTCGACCCCATGCCGGCTTCGGTCAGGCCTAAGTGCAGCGCGTAATCGCCGCGCTTGGCCAGTTCCCGGTAGACCCGGACCAAGCTTTGCACGTCCGAGACTTTGCAAGACAGGATGATCTGGTCCTTGCCCATGCCGAGCCGCTGCGCCAACTCAGCGCTGGAAATGGCGGACACCACCAACGCCTCCTCGGTGATTGCCGCCGCCGACTTCGGCGACGCCGATTTAGCGTTCTCGTCCATCATCGAGGTCACCAGATCCTGATCCAGGCTGCCCCAGTTGACACCGATGCGGACCGGCTTCGCGTATTTGAGTGCGATGTCGATCATGGTCGAGAATTGCCGGTCACGCTTTTCACGGAAACCGACGTTGCCGGGATTGATCCGGAACTTGGCCAGCGCCTCGGCGCAGGCCGGATGATCGGTCAGAAGTTTGTGACCGATATAGTGAAAATCACCGACCAACGGCACCGAGATCCCCATGGCGTCCAAGCGCTCGCGGATTTTAGGGACCGCCGCCGCCGCCTCATCGCGGTCGACGGTGATACGGACGATCTCCGAGCCGGCCTCGGCAAGCGCCGCCACCTGCAACGCCGTCCCTTCGGCATCGGCGGTGTCGGTGTTGGTCATCGATTGCACGACCACCGGCGCACCGCCGCCGATCTGCACTGATCCTACCTGGACCCCGACGCTGGCGCGCCGCGGCAATGAATTGTCGGCCGTCATGGCACCGCCGTCCCGGCCTTGAGGCGCTTGGGATCGAGCAAAATACCCCGGCGCACATCACCATCGCCGCCGATGGCCGGAACCCGAACACCCCCGACCAGGATATCGAGAGCCCCGGCATTGCCGGTGTTGAGAACCAGGTCGCGGCCGGTCGGCACAGTGTAACTGGCGCCGGCCGCGAGCAGTTCGGCATGCACAGTGCGGTTATCGGCGGCATCGACGATTTCGATATAACTGGCGCCGTTTGCCTTGATGACGACTGCGCTGCCGGTGATTCCCGCTACCGCTGCCGGTTGGGTGTCGATTGCCGCCCTGGCCGTCGGTTGCGGCACGGTCACCGGCTGTGCCGGCTTGGGCTCTGAAATGGTTTTTCGGGATGTACCCGGTTCGACGCTGCCTAATCCGGTCCTTGTCGGGGCCGGCGTCGCTTCCTCTTGCGCCGCATCATTCCGCTCAGAGACGGCCTGCGCCGTTGCCGGGTCAACGGCGGTAACGGATACAGCCGGCGGCGGCGAAGCCGGCGTCGATGTGATGGCCGGCACCTGGGCCGGTGCGGGTTGTGCAGCCGGTTTGGCCGCGGATGGCTCGACATTTACCACCGGTGTCGTCGAAGCCGCTTCAACAGCGGGTTTTTCCTTGATCTTCGACGGACCCGACACCGAAGCCGTCTCGGCCGGCTTATCAGACATGGCCGCCGCCAGTTGATCAGGTTGCGTCGGCGCCGTTGCCGGTGGCGAGGTCGCAGCCGGTTTCCCGCCCAGGCGCTCCGGCACCGGCAAGATCAAGTTCTGCAGAAACCCGTCGTCGGTCGTGGACGCATACCAGCCGCCGTAGGCGATCATCGCCAAGAGCACACCGATGAAGACGACCGCACCCCTGGGGACGCCGCTTTCGGTGACCGGGGTCGGAAAGAACAACTCGTTGGAGCGTTTGTCGCTGGCCTGCTCGGCGAGGTACCGCCGGACCACTTCCTCACCGTCGAGACCGAGATGATCGGCGTAGGACCGGATGAAGCCGACGGCGTAGGTGGCACCCGGCAAATCGCCGTAGCGGCATTCCTCGATCGCCTCGAGATACAGATAGCGGATGCACAGGACCTCCGCGATGTCCCGCAATTCTTCGCCGACACGAAGCCTCGACGCCTTCAGCAGGGTACCTACTTGCGGCGCACGCTGTGCGCCGTCCTGGGCGCCGACGGTGGCCCGGTTACTTTGGTTCATTGATCCATCTTTGCCAGAATTTGGACGGACTTGCTCTGACCGTGGCCGGCGCCGAGCAATTCCTGGACCCACTATTCTCACAATTTAGCTTTGATTTACAAGGATTATCCCGGCCCGTCGTGCGCTCCTCATACCCTTGGCGGACGGCGCCAGGCACCGGCGACGGATTACACCGCGACACCATGGTCGAGGGCGTAGGACCGGAGTTTTCCCCGCAACGTCCGCTCAGGGCTATCGAGCAAGGGCAGCATGTACTCGCGAAGCGAGCCGACGTCGAGGGAGCGGGTCATCTCCTTCACCGGCCCGATGCCCGGGCTGGCCATGGAGAGATTCCTGAGCCCAAGCCCGATCAATGCCATGGCCTCGAGGGGCAGCCCGGCCATTTCGCCGCAGACCGTGACCGGCCGGCCGGCCAGGGCGCATTTCCCCGCCACATCGTGGAATACCCGTAGCGCCGCCGGCGACAACGTGTCGTAACGGCCGGCCAGCCTGGGATTGCCGCGGTCGCTGGCGAACAGAAACTGCATCAGATCGTTGCTGCCGACGGAAAGAAAGTCGACCCGCTCAAGCAGCGCACGCATCTGATAAAGCAGCGCCGGCACTTCAAGCATGGCCCCCGCCTTGACCCGGATCGCACCGCCGTCCTTCGGTAGGCCCTCCGCCGCCAGCTCCCGTTCGAGCAGCTTTTTCGCCGCGTCGAACTCGGCGACCTCGGTAATCATCGGAAACATCACCGAAAGCTCGGCGCCGGTCTGCTTGGCAGCCCGGATCAAGGCCCGGAGCTGGCGGCGCAGGATCATCGGCCGGTCGAGGCCGATTCGGATCGCCCGCCAGCCCATGGTCGGATTTTCCTCGTCCTCGGTTTCGATGTAGGGAAGCGTCTTGTCGCCGCCGATATCGAGGGTGCGAAAGGTAATCGGTTTGCCGGCCGCCATCTCGAGAGTGCACGCATACATTTCCGTCTGATGATCGAGGCTCGGCAATTCTTGGTGCATCATGATCTGAATTTCAGTGCGGAACAGGCCGACACCACCGGCCCCTGACTGCGATATCTGTTCGACATCGACCTGTAAGCCGGCGTTGACGAGCAGGGCGACATGGTGGCCGTCGCGGGAATCCGCGGGCAAGCCGACCAGATTGACGTAGTGGCGGTCCCGCTCGGCTTGGGCGCGGATAGTATCGTCGAAACTTTTCTGGACGTCCTCACCCGGCCGCACGAATACCTGGGCGCGGTCTCCGTCGACAATCAGCAGATCGCCATCGGCAATTCGATCGCACGCGCCGCGGATGCGGCCGATGATCGGCAAATTGAGGGCCCGAGCGACGATCGCGACGTGCGCCGTCGGCGATCCTTCCTCGAGTATCACGCCCCTCAGATTGATCTTTTCGTAGTCAAGGAGTTGCGCCGGTCCCAAGGACTTAGCGACCAAGATGGCCCCATCTGGAATATCCGCGGCATTAACGTGGGCGGCATCGCCGACAAGGTGCTCGAGCAGTCGGTTGGCGATATCTTCGAAATCGTTCGCGCAAATACGGATCGCTCACCAACGCCATGCGGGCGCGGATGTCATCGAGCACCCGTTGCACCGCCGCCTCGGCGGTGAGACCGGCGTCGATCGCTTCGTCCATTTTCTGGAACCAGCCCGGATCGCGCGCAATCATTGAGTAAGTTTCAAGAATGTCGCGGTGTTCGCCGCCGTTTTGCAGCGACTCGGACGTCATCATGTCATCGATGGCACCGTGCATCTCGGCAAAGGCCCGGCGCAATCGGTCGTGTTCGATGGCCGCGTCCTCGGCGACCAGCCGCTCGATCCTGAATTTCGGACGATGCAGCACGGCTTGGCCAATGCCGATGCCGCCATTGAGCCGAAGCCCTTCGAGGCGGAGCGGCTTCAAAGCGATGCCGTCAGCCGACAGCAGTTCTTTCGGGTCGATCAGTTCGCCACCGGCGACCAGTTCCGCCAACACCATGGCCACCGTCTGCAGGCTTTCGACTTCTTCCTCGTCGTAGTTGCGCCGGGTCCGGTTTTGCACCGCCATGACACCGATCACCTGACCATTGCGCAGGATCGGCACACCCATCATCGAACGGAATTCTTCTTCGCCGGTCTCCGGTCGGTAGGCGAAGTTTGGGTGTACTCGGGCATCGGCGAGCGCGAACGGCCGGGCCGATGCGGCAATGTCACCGACAATACCCTCACCGATCCTGAGTCTGGTGTTGTGCACCGAGGACATCTTCAGACCACGGGTCGCGAACAACTCAAGCAAGTCGCCGGCCCGGCGGACATAAATTGAGCAGACCTCGGCCACCAGATCGGCAGCGACGATTTCGACAATCCGGTCGAGGCGCTGCTCGGCCGACCCGGATGCCGCCATCAGATCGCGGACGCGGGCCAACAAGCGGCGCGGCGCCGGGCCCTTGGCGCGGGGTGCGCTCGGTGATCGGTCGGCCATGCCCTAGGCTCCCTGGTCGAGGGCGGTATCGCGGCAAAAGTCAGGCGGCGTCAAGTCCGTAGGCGGTATGAAGCGCCCGCACCGCAAGCTCAGTGTATTCCTCGCCGATCAACACGCTGACTTTGATCTCGGACGTCGAAATCACCTGAATGTTGATCGATTTTTCGGCCAAGGCCATGAACATCCGCTGCGCGATGCCGGCGTGCGAGCGCATACCGACGCCGATCACCGATATCTTGGCGACGTTTTTGTCGGACAGCAGCTTGGCGTACTTGAGCTCGCTCTTCTTGCCTTCGAGAACGGCGATGGTGCGGTCGAAATCCGCCGTGGTCACCGTGAAGGTAAGGTCCGTCGTTTTGCCGTCATGCGACACGTTCTGCACGATCATATCGACGTTGATGCTGGTTTCGGCCAACGGTCCGAAAATCGCCGCCGCGATACCGGGACGGTCCGGCACGCCAACCAGAGTGATCTTTGCTTCGTCGCGGCTATAGGCAATGCCGCTTACCAGTTCATGTTCCACGATCTCGTCCTCGTCGACTATGAGTGTGCCGGGTTCGTCAGAGTAGCTGGAGCGGACCTGAACCCGGACCTTTTGTTTCATCGCCAATTCGACGGAACGGGTCTGCAAAACCTTGGCGCCGACCGACGCCATCTCCAGCATTTCCTCGTAGGTGATCTTTTCAAGCTTCCGGGCCTTGGTCACGATCCGGGGGTCGGCGGTATAGACGCCATCGACATCGGTATAGATATCACAGCGGTCGGCCTTCAAGGCCGCCGCCAGGGCGACGGCGCTGGTATCCGAGCCGCCGCGGCCCAATGTCGTGATTCGGTTCCGGGGGCCCAGGCCCTGAAAGCCAGCGACCACCAGGACCTCGCTGGCGGCGAGGCGGCGTTCCATTTCCTCGGTCTCGACGGCCTTGATCCTGGCCTTGCCGTGCATGCCGTCGGTGCGGATCGGCACTTGCCAGCCGAGCCAGGAACGCGCCTGGATACCGATGTCCTGAAGACCGATCGCCAGCAGACCGACGGTAATCTGTTCGCCACTGGCGACGACGGTGTCGTATTCTCGGGCGTCGTAGAGCGGGCTCATCTTGGTGACGTAATCGACCAATTGATTGGTGACGCCGGACATCGCCGACAGCACCACGGCGACCTGATGGCCGGCATCGACTTCGGCCTTGACCCGTTGGGCAACGGCCTTGATGCGGTCGGTGTCCGCAACCGAGGTGCCGCCGAATTTTTGAACGATCCGCGCCATGCCGGCCTCTTCGTCGGGGGAACCCTTGCCCGGCGCCGCCGCGTTCCCCTAGATGCCCTATCGCGGGGCGGGGGGACAAAACCCATCCCCCATGGTTTCTGTTGATGCGTGGGCGGCGCATACATACTCTTTGACCCCTGGACGCGCAACCCTGAACCGGCGGGATGGAACGCATGACAACCAAAGCCCAGAAACGCCCCAAGACGGCCCCTAGGCAGGCATCCGGCGAGACAACGGGCCAGACCATCAACCCGGACGAAATCGCCCGCTTTCAGGCCATCGCCGACGAGTGGTGGGATCCCGCCGGCAAATTCCGCCCGTTGCATCAACTGGCACCGGTGCGCCTAGCCTTCATCCTGGAGCATGCCATCGCCCGGCTCGGTCTCGACGCCGACGCCGTTGAGCCGCTGGCCGGGGTAAGATTGTTGGATATCGGTTGCGGCGGCGGCCTGATCGCCGAGCCGATGGCCAGACTCGGGGCGGACGGCACCGCCATCGACGCCGGTGAACGCAACATTGCCGTCGCCCGGCTTCATGCCGAAACCGTCGGATTGGAAATCGATTACCGGCAGGCAGCGCCCGAGCAATTGGCGGCACATGGCGAAAGTTTCGATCTGGTTCTCAATCTCGAGGTCGTCGAACATGTCGCCGATGTCGAATTGTTTCTGGGCGCCGCGGCGGCGCTGGTCAGACCCGGTGGCGGCATGGTGCTGTCGACCATCAACCGGACTATGAAATCATTGATGCTGGCCAAGGTGATGGCCGAATACGTACTGCGCTGGCTACCGGTCGGCACTCATGACTGGCGAAAGTTCGTCCGCCCCTCGGAACTTTCCAAGGGGCTTGCCAAGGCCGGCATGCGGACAACGGCGCTGGCCGGCTTGTCCTACGATCCGATCGGCGACAATTGGCGCCTCGGCAAAGATCTATCGGTCAATTATTTGGCGTTCGCGGAAAAGACCTGAACGGCGGCGGTCAATTTAGCTATTGCGGCGCGGCGGCGTCGGCAGACGGTGCACTTCGATGCCTTCTTCGTCGAGCTCACGCGCCTCGTCGTTGGTCGCCTCGCCATAGATGCCGCGCTCATCGGCCTCGCCATAGTGGATGCGCCTGGCTTCGTCGGCAAACTCGGGACCGACGTAATCGCAGTTGGCTTCGACGGATTTCCGCATTTCCTGCACCGCTTCGAGAATCCGTTCGGCGACCTCCTGGGCATGTGCTTGCGCGACCGCGCCGCCATCGCCGCGTGACTTGGCAATGCGGGGCGCCATCGGCGCACGGGCCACATCGGTACTGCCACAGAGCGGGCATTCAATGCCGGCCCGGCCGGCCAGGCGCTCGTAAGTCGCGCTGTCCTTGTACCAGCCGTCGAAATCATGACCATCGGCGCAGCGGACGGTATATTTGATCATCGGTTTGTCTGACCCAGGGTGAGCCTACTATCCTATAGATATAGATATGGTGCCGGCTCTCCAGGAAATAAAGCCTTAACACTGGCCCCCAACAAATCAGGTTATACGCCATGAGCGAGGCAGCATCCGAAAAGCACCCGTCGCGGCATCTTCGGATGACCGAACCTGGCCATTGGATGGTGCGGTTTCAACCCTTGATCAAGCCTGGCGGCAGCGTTCTCGATCTGGCGGCCGGCGGCGGCCGGCACGCGCGGTTTTTTCTGGATGCTGGGCATCGGGTGACGGCCCTCGAC
>JAQBZY010000049.1 GCA_027620395.1 Pseudomonadota bacterium | reverse complement strand
GAATCCTCGCAATCCATGATCGTGGTGATCGCGGATTCGATCACGACATCGGCGATGCCGGCGGGATCGGACTTGCCGATCGGCCGGGCGTAATCGACGACGATTTCAATATGTAGCCCGTTGTGCACCAACAGGATGCTGCGGGGCGATGCTTCGGATCCGTTGAAGCCGGCGAAGTCCTCGGGCGTCAACAGCCTGGTCTCGCGGCCGCTGGATAGCGATGCCACCAGATTCCCATCGGCGACCCAGTAGCGTTCGGCATCGGCGTGCGACCCGCCCTTGAGAGGCACGGTGTCATCGAGGAATTTTCTGGCAAATGCGGTGACCTTGGCGCCGCGTTTGGGGTTAAAGCCGGCGCCGCGCTCGGCGCCGTCCGTCTCGGCAATGGCATCGGTGCCGTAAAGCGCGTCGTAAAGGCTGCCCCACCTGGCATTGGCGGCGTTCAACGAATACCGCGCGTTGTTCAGCGGCACCACCAACTGTGGTCCGGCGATGGTGGAGATTTCCGGGTCGACGTTGGCCGTCGTCACCGAGAAATTCTCGCCTTCCGCCACCAGATAGCCGATCTCGGTCAGGAAACTCCTATAAGCATTGATGTCCCAGGCGCTGTCTCGATGGGCACGGTGCCAGGCGTCGAGCTTCGATTGCAATGCGTCGCGGACCGCCATCAACTCCGCGTTACGGGGCCCGAATTCAACAACGATATCGGCGAGGCCGGCCCAGAAGTCATCCGCTGTGACCTCGATGCCTGGCAGAACCTGATTTTCGATGAAATCTAAAAGCGTCTTCTCGACCGCCAATCCGCTGCGTTCAACCCGTTCCGTCATACGAAAACCCTGCTTATTCCCAAACCCCTGAAGGACCGAGGATGCACCCCGATCCGCCGCCAGCACCCCTCTGGCCGGACCAGCGAGGTATAAGGATTAAATCCCGGAGTTCAACCCGAAATCCTCGCACATGCAGGGATTCCGGTGCTGTCAGAGCGCGAGTTCAGGAGAACAGCCAGTCCAGTCCGGCGACGGTCGTCGATTTCGGCCGATATTCGCAGCCGACCCAGCCGACGTAGCCCATGCGGTCGATCAGATCGAACAAATACGGGTAGCAGATCTCACCAACATCGGGTTCGTGCCGCTCCGGCACGCCAGCGATCTGAATATGCCCGACTTGGGCAAAATGCGCCTCGAAGCGTTTGGCGAGATCGCCGTCCATGATTTGGACGTGGTAGAAATCGAACTGGATGCCTAGGTTTGGCCGCTCGACGGAGTCGATCAGGCGCGCCGCATCGCCGACCCGGGGCAGTACGTAGCCCGGCACGTCGCGGTCGTTCAAGGGCTCGATGACGATCATTATCCCTTGTTCCGCTGCCCTGTCACAGGCATGGCGGAGATTGTCGACGTAGGTTTTCCGGACGGTTTCCGGCGTCACATTTTTCGGTTGGATGCCGCCCATGACGTGCACCGTCGGACAGGACAGCGCCTTCGCGTACTCGAGCGCGGTCTCAATCCCGGCCCTGAATTCCGAAACCCGGTCCGGCAGCGCCGCCAATCCCCGTTCGCCTTTATCCCAATCGCCGGGCGGCGCATTGAAAAGCGCTTGCGCAAGTCCGGCACCCTTGAGCGCGCCGGCGATTTCGTCCTTCGGAAAGCCATAGGGAAACAGAAACTCAACGCCCTTGAAGCCGGCGGCCTGGGCAGCGGCGAAACGGTCCAGGAACGGCGCCTCGCCGAACAGCATGCTGAGATTGGCGGCGAACTTTGGCAATGCTCAGACTCCGCCGTCGTCGCCGGCGGGCAATTCGATCCCGGAAAGCGCTTGGTAAACCTTGATTACCGCCGCGTCATCTTCCCGGCCCAAGCCCATGCCCTTGGCGGCCAGATATATCTGATGCGCCGCCGCCGACAGCGGCAATGGAAATCCCTGACGTTTACCTTCCTCGAGCACGATGCCCAGGTCCTTGACGAAAATCTCGACCGCGCTTTTCGGCGCATAATCATTGGCGAGCACATGCGGCACCCGGTTCTCGAACATCCAGGAATTGCCGGCACTGCCGGTGATGACGTTGAAAATTTCGCCGACATCCAGGCCGGCCTTGATACCGAGTGCCACCGCCTCCATCGCGGTCGCGATGTGAACGCCGGCCAGAAGCTGATTGACCATCTTCATGGTCGAGCCTTGCCCGGGCTCGGTGCCGAGCTTGTAGACGCGCCCGGCGATGGCGCCAAGCGCCGGCTCGGCGCGGGCGTAAGCATCGGCATCGCCCGACGTCATCAACGATAGCTGTCCCGCCGCCGCCTTGACGGGGCCGCCGCTCATCGGCGCATCGACGAACAGAATGCTAAACCTGGCGAGCCGGGCCGCCAAATCCTTGGCGTAGGTCGGCGGCACCGTGGCGCAGCCGAGCACGACCGCGCCCTTGGCCAGCGCCGAAACTGCGCCGTCGGGACCGAACAGCACGGCCTCGGTTTGTTCGGCATTGACCACGGTCACCAATAGCGCATCGGCGCCGGCAGCTGCTTCCCTGGGCGTTGCGGCAATTTTTCCGCCAGCCAAGGCAAACCCGTCCCGGGCCTCGGCACTCATATCGCAGCCGACGGTATCGATCTGGCGCGCCAGCAACGATTTTGCGACGCCCATGCCCATGGCTCCGAGCCCGATCACGGCAGCCCTGTAGACACCCATCCGCATTCTCCCGATTTTTCCTAGCCCCTTGGAGACCGGCATATTGTCGGCGGAGTTCCGGAGTGGCAAGCGGGATGGCGGTCAGATGGACCGTTCGGCTGCCGCTTTCCAACCCGGTGGAATGTCGGTAGAACTTAGGCTGACATGGGTCAACGACGGCCATGCGCGGCGGACCCACCGGCCAATCATTGGGATTTTAGGTGCTTTGATGCTGTTTCAACGTTTCGCCGCCACCGTCGGCGTTGTTCTCGCCATATCCGGGCCGCATCCGGCGACCGCCGCCGAACCGATCAAGATCGGCGAGATCAACAGCTACACGCGCTTGCCGGCATTTACCGAGCCCTACCGCAAGGGTTGGCAATTGGCGCTGGACGAGATCAACGCCAAGGGTGGCGTGCTGGGCCGCAAGATCGAAATGATCAGACGCGACGATGACGGCAAACCCGATACCGCCGTCAAGATCGCCGATGAATTGGTCCGCCGTGACAAAGTTGTGATGCTGGCCGGCACCTTCTTTTCACACATCGGCCTCGCGGTTTCGAGTTTCGCGAAACAGAACAAGGTGTTGTTTCTGGCGTCCGAGCCATTGGCCGACTCGCTGATCTGGGACAAGGGGAACCGCTATACGTTCCGGCTCAGGCCGTCGACCTACATGCAAGCCGCGATGCTGGCCAAGCAAGCGGCGAAGACCGGCGCCAAGAAATGGGCCACCGTTGCGCCCAACTATTCCTATGGCAAGGAAGCGGTGGCCGCCTTCCAGGATGTCCTGAAAAAACTGCAACCGGATGTCGAATTCGTCGATGCGCAGTGGCCGGCACTGTTCAAGATCGACGCCGGCGCCACCGTCAGGGCGTTAGAGGCGGCGAAACCCGATGCCATCTATAACGTCACTTTCGGTTCCGATCTGGCGACGTTCGTCCGCGAGGGGAATTTGCGCGGACTGTTTGAGAAACGGGTCATGGTCAGCCTGTTGACCGGCGAGCCGGAATATCTGGAACCCTTGAAGACCGAAGCGCCGACCGGATGGATCGTCACCGGATATCCCTGGTACGCCATCAAATCTCCTGCGCACGATAAATTTCTCAAGGCCTATCAGGCGCGCTGGAACGAAACGCCGAAGATGGGATCGATGGTCGGCTACAATACCATGCTGTCGATTGCGGCGGTGCTGGCGAAAGCAAAGTCGACCAAGACCGAAAAGCTGGTCGACGCCATGCGGGGACTGACGCTCGAAACCCCGATGGGCAAAATTTCCTATCGCGCCGCCGACCACCAGGCGACCATGGGTGCCTGGGTCGGCTGGACCGCGGTCGAAAACGGCCAAGGCTTCATGACCCGCTGGCATTACGTCGACGGCGCCGACGTGCTGCCTTCGGAAGCCGATGCGGCAAAGCTGCGGCCGGCAAATTAACGCTGCCACCCTCGCGGAATGCCGGACATTTGGCACCGCTGGGACCGGCATAGGCGATAACTCCGGAGCCGGCCCAAGATGGCGTTCGCCTTTGCGCAATTCCTGACCGGGCTCGCCAGCGCCAGTTGGCTGTTTTTGGTCGCCGCCGGGCTGACGATCGTATTCGGCGTCACCCGGGTCGTCAATTTTGCGCACGGCTCTCTATATATGCTCGGCGCCTACATCGCCTATTCATTGACCGGGATGCTGAGTTTAGGCGGTTTTTGGCTGGCCGTTCCGATAGCCGCCGTTACCGTCGGCCTGCTGGGCGTTGTTCTTGAAATGACCGTGTTGCGGCGCCTCTATGGCGCACCAGAACTATTCCAGTTGCTCGCCACCTTCGGCGTCGTCTTGATCGTCAAGGACGTGGCGCTCACCCTATTCGGGCCGGTCGATCTGTTCGGGCCCAGGGCACCGGGCTTAACCGGCGCCGTCCGCATTTTCGGAGAGCCGATCCCGGAATACGATCTGTTCATGATCGGTGCCGGGATCACTGTCCTGGCCATCATCTGGCTGTTGTTCAATCGAACCCGGTTCGGCATCCTGGTCCGCGCCGCCACCGAGGATGCCGGCATGGTCGCCGCGCTCGGCGTTGATTCGGGACGCATCTTCACGCTCAGCTTCTTCATCGGCAGCACGCTTGCCGGGCTCGCCGGCGCGTTGCAGGTGCCGCGCGAACCGGTCACGTTATTGATGGATTTGAACGTTATCGCCGAGGCCTTCGTCGTCGTCGTCATCGGTGGCATGGGCAGCGTTTTTGGCGCCTTTATCGCCGCGATCCTGATCGGCCAATTGAAGGCATTTGGGATTCTCGTCCTCCCCGAAAGTACGCTGGTGGTCGCCTTCCTGGCCATGACCGTGGTGCTGGCGTTGCGGCCAAACGGGCTGTTCGGACGCGCCGCCTCGGGCCCGCCGCCAGCGGCCGAGATTGCGCCGCCGGAAAACCTCGGCCGGTTCGGCCGTCCGGCCGCAATCGCGCTGTTGATCAGTCTTGCCCTGCTGCCGCTCGTCGCCGAGCCGTTCATTCTGGTGCTCTGCGTCGACATCATGACGCTGGCACTGTTTGCCGCCGGCCTCCGGTTGATGACCGGGCCGGGTGGCATGATTTCGTTCGGGCACGCCGCCTTCTTCGGACTCGGCGCCTACGCTGCGGCGGCAACGGCCAAGGCTGGCCTCGGCATGGTCGCCGGCCTCGCCGCGGCACCGCTCGCCGCTGGCTTGGGCGCGATCGTGATCGGCTGGCTTTGCGTCCGATCTAGCGGCGTGTACCTCGCGATGCTCACATTGGCAGCGGCGCAAATACTTTGGTCGGCCGCCGTGCAATGGAATTGGCTTACCGGTGGTGACGACGGCGTGCTCGGCATCTGGCCGGACCGATGGGCAACCGGTCCGGTGGCTTATTACTATCTGACGTTGGCCGTCTCCGGAGCCGGAATGTGGCTGCTCATCCGTCTCGCCGAAGCGCCGTTCGGGTATATGCTCCGCGCCGGCCGTGATGCACCGGCCCGGGCGCGGGCGCTCGGCATCGATCAACGGCGGCTCAAGTGGCTGGCCTTCACCGCCGCCGGCATCGCCGCGGGTCTCGCCGGCGGACTTGCCGCCTTTGCCAAGGGTAACGTCTTTCCCGATGTCCTATCGATCCCGAAGTCGGTCGATGGCTTGCTCGCCATTTTGTTGGGCGGCTTGCACGCGCCGGCCGGACCAGTCATCGGCGCGGCGATTTACGCGGCGCTCGAAAATATTCTGTCCAGGCTCGATCATTGGCGGGCGTTGCTTGGCTTATCGATTGTCGGGCTTGCCGTCTTCGCGCCGGGCGGCGTCGGCGGCTGGATATCCAAGCGACTCCGGCACCGGAGCCGGCCATGACGGCGATCCTGGAGGCGCGGCAGCTTCGCAAGGTGTTTGGTGTGACACCGGCCGTCGACGACGTCGATTTCAGCATCGATGCCGGCACGCGGACCGCCTTGATCGGCCCCAACGGCGCCGGCAAATCGACGCTGTTCGAATTGTTGGGCGGCGGACTCAGCGCCGATAGTGGGCACATCGCCTTCAATGGCGCCGACATCACGGCCTGGCCGCCGATGCGCCGGGCCCAGGCCGGAATCGCCCGGACGTTCCAGATCGCCGCTGTGTTCCGCTCGATGACGGCTCTTGAGAATGTGCAGACTGCGTTGCTGGCGACAGTGCCGGGCGGCGGCGGTTTGCGGGCGGCCTCCAGCGCGTTCAAGGGCGAGGCCGAAGCGTTGCTCGATACTGTCGGCATCGCCGCTGCCATGGAGAGCGCCGTAACCGACCTCGCCTATGGTGACGTCAAGCGGCTGGAACTTGCCATGGCACTGGCCGGAAACCCGCGGCTCCTGCTTTTGGACGAACCGACCGCCGGCATGGCTGCGGCCGAGCGGCGGCGGATCATGGAGCGCGCGACCGGCATCGCAGTCGCCCGCGGTATCGCGCTCCTATTCACCGAACACGATATGGATACGGTGTTCGGCTTCGCAGACAGAGTGATGGTCATGCACGAGGGAAAGATCGTCGCCGACGGCGCGCCCGGCGATGTCCGCGCCGATCCGTTGGTCCGGCGTATCTATTTAGGGGCCGACGCCGATGCTTGAGGTCCAGGGCCTTGCTGCCGGCTACGGTGCGGCCGCCGTCATCGCCGGTATCGATCTGGCATTGTCAGACGACGACGCCTTGACCTTGATCGGGCGCAATGGCGCCGGCAAATCGACGGCGATCAAGGCGATCATGGGGGTCAATAGGCCGACGGCTGGCAGCATCGCCTTCCAGGGCCGGCGGATCGACGGCAAGGGCGCGCGCGCTGCCGCGCTGGCCGGGATCGCCTATGTGCCTGAGGACCGCCGAATCTTTCAGGATTTAAGCGTCGCCGAAAATCTGGAGGCCGGACGCAAGCCGGGGCCGGCGGCAACGACGTGGACGGCGGCTCGGGTGTTCGAGCTGTTTCCCGAAATCGCCCGCCGACGTCATGCCCCAGCCGGCACGCTGAGCGGCGGCGAAAAGCAAATGCTGGCCATCGGCCGGGCGCTGATGGGAAACCCGGTGTTGTTATTGTTGGATGAGCCGTCCGAGGGATTGGCGCCAGTGGTCGTCGACCGGCTTGCCGACGTGCTCCTGGAACTTCGCCGGGACGGCATTGCTATCCTGCTTTCCGAACAAAGCCGACGGCTGGCGACCCGCGTTTCCGAGCGGGTGATGGTTCTGGAGACCGGCCGTATCGTCTTCAGCGGAACCTTCGCCGATCTCGACGCCGATCCCGGCATCGCCCTCAGATACCTCGGGGTATAGCCGGCGGCGGCTAAAATCCCTTTGAATTCCGCCGTTTAGGTGTTAGCAAAGCCAGTCACGCGAGACGGAGGCGGCATGACCGACGATTCCGAACCGATCATGGTCAAGGCGTTTCAAGTCATCCAAGTGATCCTTGACGCCAAACGGCCGCTGTCGCTCTCCGAGCTTACTGAATTGCTGGGCCGTCCGAAACAGACCGTGCACCGCACCGCGCGGCAACTCGAAACATTCGGATTTCTGTATCGCGAGCCGGGCCGCGACCGCTACGCCATCGGACCGCATCTCAACGCTGTCGCCAAGGATGTATTGACCTGGTCGATCCGCTATACGCCGCGGCACGCACTGCTGAGCCGTTTGGTCGGAGAAATCGGCGAGACCTGCAATATCGGCGTCATGGACAACGACCGAGTCCTCTATCTCGATCGGGTCGAGAGCAATTTTCCACTCCGCGCCGAATTGCAG
>JAQBZY010000048.1 GCA_027620395.1 Pseudomonadota bacterium | reverse complement strand
GGTGCCGCCGCCGGCGTGGTGTTTGATCAGGGTGGCCTGGGCATTATCGCCGATGACGATCAGGTTGCGCGGAAAATACGCCACCGGTCCGTCGTTGAGACCGCTCAAATAGACCACCTCGATCGGTTCCGGCACCGTTACGCCGGCCTCCACATGCAAAACGAAGCCGCAATCCATCAAGGCCGAATTTAGCGCCAGCATCGCCTGATCGCCGTCGCCGGCGATGGCGCCGAGATGCGCTTCGATCCAGTCCGGCCGTTCCCGGATGGCATCCTCTAGGGCGCCGAAACGCACCCCCTTCGGCAGGCCGCTGAGACGGCTCAAATCCGCCCTCAGCCGGCCATTGACGAAGACCGCCCGTGGCCCGGTGCCGATGTCCGGAACCCACTCGGCAACGGTGCCCGTGGTGACCTCGCCGACCGGACGGTAGCGGGTGCCGTAGAGGGGCCTGAGCTTTGTGTATTTCCAACTTTCCAACCGTTGCGTCGGCAATCCAAGCTGCTCGAATTGAGCGAGGGCGCTACGGCGGCGTTGATCGAGCCAGCCGATGCCGGCACCGGGCAATCGCCGGCCCTCCAGCAAGGGCCCTTCGATGAATGGCAGGTGCGCCGTCATCAGGCCGCTTCCTCGGCAAAATCGGCATAGCCCTTGGCTTCGAGTTCGAGCGCCAGTTCCTTGCCGCCGCTCCGCTGGATCCGCCCTCTCGCCAGGACATGCACGCGGTCCGGCACGATGTATTCGAGCAGCCGCTGATAGTGCGTGATCACCAGCAAGGAACGTTCCGGCGAGCGGAGCCGGTTGACGCCATCGGCGACGATCTTCAAGGCATCGATGTCGAGGCCGGAATCGGTTTCGTCCAAAATCGCCAGCTTCGGCTCCAGCACCGCCATCTGCAAAACTTCGTTGCGCTTTTTCTCGCCACCGGAAAAGCCGGCATTGACGGCACGCTTCAGCATCTCGTCCGCCATGCCGAGCGCCTTGGTCTTCTCGCGCAACATCTTGACCATCTTGATGGCGTCGATTTCCTCTTCGCCACGAAAGCGTCGGATGGCGTTGACGGCTTCCTTGAGAAACGTCGAATTTGGCACACCCGGAATTTCGACCGGATACTGAAAGGCCAGGAACAGACCCTTGGCGGCACGCACCTCGGGCTCCATGGTGGTCAGATCCTCACCCTCGAAAATGATCCGCCCGCCGGTAATGTCGTAACCCTCACGCCCGGCGAGGACGTACGAAAGCGTCGATTTTCCAGACCCATTCGGCCCCATGATGGCGTGCACTTCGCCCTTGCCGATCGACAGCGTCACTCCCTTGAGGATTTCCTTGCCATCAACGCTGGCGTGCAGGTCTTTTATTTCCAACATTAGTTATATTCCTTCCCGTGTCGGCTTAGCCGACACTTCCTTCAAGGCTGATGCCGACGAGTTTTTGCGCCTCGACGGCGAATTCCATCGGCAACTGCTGCAACACCTCGCGGCAGAAACCGTTCACCACCAACGCCACCGCCGCTTCTTGCGGAATACCCCGCTGGCGCAGATAGAAAAGCTGATCTTCCGAGATACTCGACGTCGTCGCTTCGTGCTCGACGATTGCCGATTTGTTGCGGCTTTCAATGTAAGGAACGGTGTGCGCGCCGCACTTGTCGCCGATCAGCAGCGAGTCGCATTGTGTATAGTTGCGGGCCCCTTCCGCCTTCGGTGAAATCTTCACTAACCCCCGGTAGGTCTGATCGGCGCGGCCGGCCGAAATGCCTTTCGAGATGATCTTGGATTTGGTGTTGCGGCCGAGATGGATCATCTTGGTGCCGGTGTCGGCCTGCTGCATGTTGTTGGTGATGGCGATCGAGTAGAACTCGCCGACCGAATTGTCGCCTTGCAGGATGCAGCTCGGATATTTCCAGGTGATCGCCGAGCCGGTTTCGACCTGGGTCCAGGAAATCTTCGAATTGCGGCCGCGGCAGGCGCCTCGCTTGGTGACGAAGTTGTAGATGCCGCCCTTGCCGTTCTCGTCGCCGGGATACCAATTCTGCACCGTCGAGTATTTGATCTCGGCATCGTCCAACGCGATCAATTCGACAACGGCGGCGTGCAATTGGTTTTCGTCGCGCATTGGCGCCGTGCAGCCTTCCAGATAGCTGACGTAGGAGCCCTTGTCGGCAATAATCAGGGTCCTTTCGAATTGGCCGGTATTCTTTTCATTGATCCGGAAATAGGTCGACAATTCCATCGGCGACCGGACGCCAGGCGGGATATAGACGAACGATCCGTCGGTGAAGACCGCCGAATTGAGGCACGAATGCTTGTTGTCGCCGGCCGGCACCACGGTGCCCAAATACTTCCGCACCAGGTCCGGGCAGCGCACCAGGGCCTCTGAAATCGGGCAGAAGATGATGCCGACGTCTTCTAGTTTCTTTTTAAAGGTGGTGGCGACGGAGACGCTATCGAACACCGCATCGACGGCGACGCCGGCCAGCATTTCCTGTTCGCGAAGTGGAATGCCTAATTTTTCATAGGTGGCCAGCAGTTCCGGATCGACGTCTTCGAGGCTCTTCGGTCCGTCCTTCATTGATTTTGGCGCCGAGTAGTAATAGGCGTCTTGATAGTCGATCTTCGGGTAACTGACCTTTGCCCATTTCGGTTCCGGCATGGTCAACCAGTGCCGATAGGCCTTGAGCCGCCATTCCAAAAGCCACGCCGGCTCGTTCTTCTTGGCCGAAATGAAACGGACGATATCCTCGGACAGGCCCTTCGGCGCCTTGTCGGATTCAATATCTGAGACGAAGCCATATTTGTACTTTTCGCCGGCGAGGATATTGACGCGTTCGACGGTTTCAGCGGTCGCGGCCATTATTGTTTTCTCCTAGTTGCGTCTACGCGTTCTCTGGTCGTATTCATGCCGCCGCTGCCTTTCCGGCCCGGCTATGAATATTTTTCCAAGTGTCAATAAAGCGCTCGGCATCGGCCTCGGTGTTACCGATCCCGAAACTGACGCGGATTGCCCGCTCGGCCGTCCGGTCGTCGAGGCCCATGGCCTTCAAGACGTGACTGGGTTCGACCTTGCCGGACGAGCAAGCCGAGCCGGCGCTGACGGAAATGCCGGCAAGATCAAAAGCCATGACCTGGGTCTCGGCCGTGACCCCTGGCATGGAGACAGAGGACGTATTCGGAAGGCGCACTGCGGCGGCGGCGTGAACAAGCGCGCCGGCGACGATCAATTCGGCCTCGACGGCGTCCCTGAGCCGCCGCAAAGCGATCATCGCTTCAGTTCGCGCGCCGGCCTCGCCGGCGGCGGCGGCGAAACCGGCGATGCCGATCACGTTTTCCGATCCGGCGCGGCGGCGGCGTTCCTGTCCGCCACCTTTGATCAACGGCTCACGGACAGCGCCATGGCGGACGATCAAGGCGCCGACGCCGGCCGGGCCGCCCAACTTGTGGGCGCTGAATGTCAAAAGATCAGCCATCTGGAAGGCGCCCATCGGCATTTTGCCGGCCGCCTGACTTGCGTCGACGTGCAGGACCGCGCCATGTCGGCCGATGATTTCCGCCACCTCGGCGATCGGTTGCAGGATACCGGTTTCGTTGTTGGCAGCCATCACCGAGACCAGGACGCCGCCGCCAAGGTCCCGCAGCCGTGCTTCGAGGACCGCGAGATCGACGACGCCGTCGGCGTCGACTGGAAGAACTTCACTATCCGAGCGGGCCTGTAGCACCGACGGGTGCTCAACGGCACTGACTAGAACCGAACCGGCGGCAAAGCCCCTGAGTGCCAAATTGTTGGCTTCCGTGCCGCCGGCGGTGAAAATCACGTCGCCCGGTTCGGCGCCGGCGATCTCGGCGACAGTTTCGCGAGCGTCCTCGACGATGCGTCTTGCCGCCCGGCCATCGCCATGCACGGAAGATGGATTGCCGGCGATATCCATGGCGGCGGTCATGGCCGCGCGGGCGGCGCCGGCAAGCGGCGTCGTCGCATTATGATCGAGATAGGTTCTCGTCGGCATGGCCATGATATCCGTTGATAAACTCAGCGCCGTCAGCGGTTCGCCGCGACGCGCCCCTCGTGATCGCGTTGAAAAAGCATGCCGCTGGTGCCGAGCACCCTGCGCTCAACCACATCGGCCAGCGAGACCGAGCTTAGGAACAAATAAATCTGATTGCCGAGTTCCTCCCAAAGGTCGTGCGTCAGGCAGCGTTGCTGACGGCCGCGGCAACCGGTGGAACTTCCCGGCGTGCAGCGCGTCGCCTTGATCGGCTCGTCGACGGCCAGGATCACGTCGGCAACCCTGGTATCGCGGGCTGACCTGGCCAGCAGATAGCCGCCGCCCGGCCCTCGGACGCTAGTGACGATGCCATTTTTTCGAAGCCGACCGAACAATTGCTCGAGATAGGACAGCGATATTTCCTGACGTTCGGCGACATCGCCGAGCGAGACCGGCTTGCCGTCCGAATGCGTCGCCAGATCGACCATCGCCATCACCGCGTAACGTCCCTTGGTGCTGAGCTTCACGTTTAGTCTCCTCCCATGATTTCGGTCGCCATTTCTGGTCGTCCCTAGGCTACCGAGCCTTTCTTTCGCGTCCCGTCATCGAGTTCGGTCCGAAGCAGGTCGCGTTCGTTCTCGAGCTCGCCGACCCGGTCCTTGAGCTCGGCAAGCTGCGTCCGCATTTGTTCGATGACTTGCTGCACCGGATCCGGCGCCCCGTCCGCTGTCGTCGCATAGGCCCGGAACTCGCGCGCCTTATCCTTGTCCTTCGGCATAATTACCCGGGCCGGAATACCGACTGCGGTGGTGCCGGCAGGGATGTCCGTGGTGACGACGGCGTTGGCGCCGACCCGCGCGTCCTCGCCGACCGTGATCGGGCCCAGGATCTGCGCTCCAGAGCCGACGATGACCCCATCCCTGAGGGTCGGGTGACGCTTCACCCCGACCTGTTGCACGGAATCGACGCTCGGCGCCACGCCACCCAGGGTGACGTCATGATAAATCGTGACGTTGTCGCCAATTTCGGCGGTTTCACCGATCACCACGCCGGTGCCGTGGTCGATCACAAAGCAGCAGCCGATCTTGGCGCCGGGATGGATTTCGATGCCGGTCAGCCAGCGGCCGAGCTGCGAAACGAAGCGGCCCAGGAACTTGAACTGGGCATTCCACAGCACGTGCGCGAACCGGTAAAAGACGATCGCGTGGAAGCCCTGATAGAGAATCACCACCTCAATGGCCGAGCGGGCCGCCGGGTCGCGCTCCATAAAGGCATCGATATCCGCCTTTAAACGCTTGAAAACCATTGTTCGATCTATATCTTTCTTTCGCCCGGGCGGTCGGCCCGGGCAGGGTTAGGGTCCCTTGCAAGACCGGGTTATAGCAGCCTATATAGGAAACCCGACAAGATTGATCAAGTATTCCTGCAAGGGAAATAGCTCTTTTCGGGATTCTTTTCCGAATTAACCAACTGTTCTAGTCGAGAACTAACGCGCGAACCCAGAGAGGCGTTCCTACATGCCCGAAGTCATTTTCAATGGTCCCGAAGGGCGGCTCGAAGGCCGTTACCACCACTCCAAGCGCGCGGACGCGCCGCTCGCGCTGGTGTTGCACCCGCATCCGCAGCACGGCGGGACCATGAATAACCGAGTCGTCTACTCGATGTATCATTGCTTCGCCCGGCGCGGGTTTTCGGTGCTGCGGTTCAATTTCCGGGGCGTCGGCCGCTCGCAGGGGGGGTTCGACAATGGTCAGGGCGAGCTTAGCGACGCCGCCTCGGCGCTGGATTGGATGCAGAGCAATAACCCAAACGCCACCAGTTGCTGGATTGCCGGCTTTTCCTTCGGCGCCTGGATCGGCATGCAATTGATGATGCGCCGGCCGGAAATCGACGGCTTCATCTCGATAGCACCGCTGGCCAGTGTGCACGACTTCACGTTCCTGGCGCCGTGCCCGGCGTCGGGGCTTTTGGTCCATGGCGACCAGGACGACATCATCCCCGAGGAATCGGTGGCCGAGCTGGCCGAAAAGCTCGGCAAGCAGAAGAACATCTCGATCACCTATAACGTGATCAAAGGCGGCGATCACTTCTTCACCAACAAGATCCCGGCCATGGAGAAGCACGTCGAGGCCTATCTCGACAAATCCCTCGCCACCGCCGAATAGGCGGCGGCGCCGTCGCCGTAGTCGCGGATGGCGCTGGCGTGCAGACCAGCGAAGCCGGAATGATCGGCGGTCTTCAGCACTCAACTGGAGTCAGGGGCAGGGCTTGGTGTCGCTGGTGCCGCCGCGATACCCGGCGCCGTACTTGTTGTGGGGCGTCAGGAACATATCGCCCCGAAGATTGTCCTTATCCGACCAGCAAAAATAAGATTTGTCGTAGCGGATGATCTTCCAGCCGTTGTAGGTCTTGTCTTCGATCTGGATGCCGGGCGGATCACCTCTCCCGGAAACCTGTCCGACGTAAGCCCACCAATCGCCGCGCCGCTGATAGACGCTGACCATGCTGCGGCCGAAGTTCCCATAGGCGAAAAACGTGCTGATGTATGATACGAATAATTCCGGCACGCCATCGCCGTTCAGATCGGCTTCGCCGGTCTCGAACCCGTCTATCCCCCAATCCTGGCTAAATTTCGGATAGGCAATCTGCAAGTTCTCAAAGAGACGGTTCAGGAATTTCCGCAGGTTTTCGCTGTAAGTGGATTCATCCTGGGTCATGCTCAATTCCGCCGCCACGGCTGGCGGAGGAGCCGGGAACCCGGCCAATGCGGCAACCGCGACCAGAACTAATACCAACGAGCAGTGAATGTGACTCATTTAGGGGATTCCCAAACCAGTAAAAGTCTGAATCAATGAGGTAAACTGATTCGGAGGTATTTCATGGGTAAGGCGGTATCGTTACGGGATGATTTTGATGGGTTGGATTTGCGGCGATTGTCCAAAGTATCGAAAGATGTAGGGCAGAGTCGGCGACTTCTTGCGCTGGCGGAAATTTACGATGGGGGCAAGCGTACGGATGCGGCCCGCATTGGTGATGTCGGACTTCAGATCATCCGTGACTGGGTTCTCCGTTTCAATGCACGGGGGCCGGATGGCCTGATTGATGGCAAAGCGACGGGCCAACCGGCGAAGCTCAACAACAAGCAACGCCAGGCGCTTGCACGGATCGTTGAGGACGGACCAATCCCTGCGATCCACGGCGTTGTCCGCTGGCGCAGAAAGGATCTGGCGTTTTGGATATTCGAGGAGTTTGGTATTTCGCTTGAGGAGTCCAGCGTTGGTCGCGAGTTGCGGGCACTCGGGTTCCGTAAAATCACCGCCCGTCCGCGCCACAAGGGGCAGAACGAGTTCGCCGCTGACGATTTTAAAAAAACTTTCCAACCGAGCTGGAAGCGATCCGCAGCGGTCTCGCAGCCAATACCAAGATAGAAATCTGGTGGCAGGACGAAGCCAGGGTCGGTCAAAAGACCAAACTCACGCGGCGCTGGGCTCCCCGTGGCAGCCGCCCTACAGCGCCCAAGGACCAGCGCACGAAATCAGCCTGGATATTCGGTGCCATCTGCCCCGAGCGTGGTGTTGGGGCGGGCCTTGTCCTGCCGCATTGTAAACACCCAGGCCATGCAATGGCATCTCGATGAAATCTCAACCCAGGTGACGCCTGGAGCCCATGCCGTGCTGATCGTCGACAGAGCCGGGTGGCACACGACAAACAAACTCATAATCCCACACAACATCACCATCATGCCCTTGCCGCCAAGGTCGCCAGAATTAAACCCCGTCGAAAACGTCTGGCAGTTCATGCGTGATAACTGGTTGTCTAATCGGATATTCAGCTCCTACGACGAAATCGTCGCCACCTGTTGCGAAGCCTGGAACAAACTCATCGATCAACCGTGGAAAATCATGTCCATCGGTCTCAGAGAATGGGCGCATAGGTTCTAATTAATGCTCGATGGCATAA
>JAQBZY010000047.1 GCA_027620395.1 Pseudomonadota bacterium | reverse complement strand
TGATTCTTATAGCAGAATCTACATCTCGCGACATCAAATATCGAGTTTACTTAGGGAATGGGGGCTAACGCAACCGATTGATTTGAATTGGTTTTTACTTATTCTCTCGGCTCGAGACTGTGGTCGACAGCGACCATCTAGGGGATTACTCTACCCGGAACGACATAACTGGTAGCGAGTAACATGGATTCGTCGAGCGATAAAACCCGTGCTTTCGTCGTTGACGACGATCCAGCGTCCTTGATTTTAATTCGGTCCGTCCTCGAAGCCGATGGCTTCGAGGTGACGGCAACCGACGACAGTTCCAACGCCCTCGAACGAATCAACGCCACCAAGCCGGATGTCGTGGTCGCCGATTTGATGATGCCCGATGTCGATGGTTTTGATCTTTGCAAGTTGGTCCGCGAGCATCCGGAGCTGAAAAGCACTGCGTTCATCATCGTTACCGCCAAAGCCTTTCAATCAGATGAAACCCGGGCCTTGGATAGCGGCGCCAACGGCTTCATCCGCAAGCCAATCAACGTTGAAACCTTCGCCGACAACATCCGTCGCATTGTCGACGGCACCATCAACATGACCTTCTGGGGTGTGCGCGGTACACTGCCGGCCACCGGCGAAGAGAACTTGCGTTATGGCGGCAACACGTCGTGCGTGACGCTCGAGTTTCCGCAACAGCAGTTCTTCATCTTCGACGGCGGTTCCGGGATCAAAAACCTCGGGCAGCATCTGATGCGGGAAAAGCGCGGTCGGATCAATGCCAAGCTCTTCATTTCGCATCCGCATTGGGACCATATCAACGCCATTCCGTTCTTTGCGCCGCTCTACAAGCAGGGAAACGAGTTCGAGATTCTCGGCGCCCGGCAAGGTGACATCTCGATGCGGGAACTGATTTCGGCGCAGATGGACGGCGTCTATTTCCCGATCACGCTGACCGAATTTGCCGCCCGGGTGTATTTCCGGAACCTGGACGAAGGCGAGCATCAGGTCGGTGGGATTTCGGTCAAAACCAAGCTGTTGGCGCATCCGGGGCGATGCCTCGGCTATCGGGTCGACTATGACGGCCGCTCGATTTGCTATATCACCGACCAGGAGCTTTACCTGGAAGACAGCGAATACCACGATCCGCACTATGAACGGACCATCGCCGAATTCGTCAAAGGCGCCGACGCGTTGATCACCGACACCACCTACCGCGACTCCGAATACACGACCAAGGTCAATTGGGGTCATTCGTGTGTCTCCAAAGTTTGCCAGTTTGCCGCCGCCGGCGAAGTTAAGCGGCTTTATCTTTTCCATCATGATCCGGATCAGAACGATGACGACATCGACGCCAAGTTTAACGATGCGGTAACCGCGTTGCAGCGGTTGGGCAGTAAAGTCGAATGTATTGCGCCGACGGAAGGCCAGAGTTTCCGCCTCTGAACCGCGTCCGCAGAAAAAATCACAGATCGAAGGATATCGACATGGCCGGTAAGATCGACTCCCGTTTAAAGCAACTCGGCATCGAACTGCCGAATGCCGCCGCTCCGGCAGCCAATTACATCCCGTTCGTTATCAGCGGAAAACTGGTGTTCACCAGTGGGCAAATTACGTTCTGGAACGGTGAGCTAAAATACAAGGGTCGGCTTGGCGCCGATCTCAGTCAGGACGACGGCTATCAGGCGGCACGACTTTGCGCCCTCAACCTGCTGGCCCAGCTCAAGGTCGCCGCCGGCGGCGATCTCGATAACGTGGCGCGGGTCGTCAAACTCGGCGGCTTCGTCAACTCGACACCGGACTTCACCAATCAACCGGAAGTCATCAACGGTGCCTCCGATCTGATGGTCGAAGTGTTCGGCGATACGGGCCGCCATGCCCGGTTCGCCGTCTCGGCGCCCACCCTGCCGCGCGGTGTCGCGGTCGAAATCGACGGCGTGTTCGAGCTAAAATGAGAATCGTTTCGCTCCTGCCGGCAGCTACCGAAATTGTCGCCGCGCTCGGCTTCCAGCAGCAGTTGGTCGGCCGCTCGCATGAATGCGATTATCCCGAAGGCATTGATATTTTGCCGGTCTGCACGACGTCGAAAATCAATTCGGATGGGAGCAGCAGCCGCGAAATCGACCGCCAGGTCAAGGAGTCCATCGCCAGCGCGGCTTCAATCTACGGCATCGACATCGACATGATCGCGCGCCTCAAGCCGGACGTTATCGTTACTCAGGATCAATGCGAGGTTTGCGCGGTATCGCTGACCGACGTCGAGCGCGCCGTCTCGTCGATCGCCGGTACGGAAACGCGGATCGTGTCCCTCAATCCAGCCGGATTGGAGGCCGTCTACGCGGACATCCGCCGCGTCGCCGAAGCCTTGGGCGCTGTTATTTCCGGCGAAATCATCGTCGATGGAATTCGCGGCCGAATGAAATGGCTGTCCGACCGCCGCCGTCCCGACACCGAGCGGCCCTCCGTCGCTTGCATCGAATGGACCGATCCTTTAATGGCCGCCGGCAATTGGGTTCCGGAATTAGTCGAAATCGCAGGTGGCCGCGACCCGTTTGGTAAGCCCGGCGAAAACGCACCGCCAATTGATTTTGAACGGCTCCAATCCGAGAACCCCGACGTCATTGTGTTCATGCCCTGCGGGTTTAGGCTTGAACGCACCGCCGACGAGGCCACCAAGTTGCTTGCGAACTCCCGGTGGCGGGCGCTGTCGGCGGCCAAGTCCGACCGTATCTTCGCGACCGATGCCAGCAGCTATTTCAATCGCCCGGGGCCCAGGCTAATGGACAGCGCCGACATGCTCGCCGACATGATCCACGGTGGCAAAGAAGATTTCTCGCGCGGCCGCTGGCGGCGGATCAGCGCCTGACGCCGAGGCAATAGACCGGCCGATTAGTACTGCCGGCGGACGATTAAACACCCATGCCCGATGGTAGCGACGCCTGGACTCTGAAAATCATCGACGGGCTCGGCGCGGTCGGCGCCGCCGAATGGGATGCTTGCGCCGGTGGCGGCAACCCCTTTCTCAGTCATGCGTTCCTCTCGGCGCTCGAGGATTCCGGCTCGGTAACCGGCGAAACCGGATGGCTGCCGCGGCATCTGGTGATCGAGAATGGCGATGGCACCCTCGCCGCCTGTGCCCCGCTTTATGTGAAAAATCATTCCTACGGCGAGTACGTCTTCGATTGGGGCTGGGCCGACGCTTACGAACGGGCCGGCGGACAATATTATCCTAAGCTGCAATGTGCCGTCCCATTCACACCGGTGCCGGGACAGCGACTCCTGGTCCGTCAAGAGACCGCAGCGTCGGAACGCTCCGGCCTCAAACGCATGTTGCTGTCCGGTATCGCCGCCGTCGCCGAACAAATGAAGCTGTCTTCGGCACACATCACCTTCTGCGACGAGGATGAATTGCCGGCTGGCGGCGAACTCGGTTTCATCCAGCGGTTCGGGCAGCAATTCCATTGGCATAACCATGGGTACGCCGACTTCGACGATTTCCTGGCCGCCTTGCAGTCCCGCAAGCGCAAGGCGATACGCCGCGAACGCCGCGCCGTCGCCGAATCCGGCCTCGATATCCGGATATTCACCGGCGCCGAGATCGAATCCGGGCATTGGGATGCGTTCTACGGCTTCTACCGCTCGACCACTGACCGCAAATGGGGGGAGAGCTATCTCCGCCGCAAATTCTTCCATCTACTTGGGCAGCGGTTGGGAGACCGCGTGGTGCTGGTACTCGCCATGCGCGGCGGCACCCCGGTCGCCGGTGCCCTCAACCTCCTCGGCGACGATTGTCTATATGGCCGCAATTGGGGCGCGATCGAGGATCACGAATTCCTGCACTTCGAATGCTGCTATTACCAGGCTATCGAATTCGCCATCACCAAGGGCTTGGCCCGAGTCGAGGCCGGCGCCCAAGGCCCGCACAAGGTGCAGCGCGGCTACCTACCGGCGCCGACCTACAGCTTGCACTGGGTCAGGGATCCCGGGCTCGAGCATGCCGTCGCCGATTTCGTCGAGAGAGAGCGAATCCAAATCGAGCGCGAGATTAAAGCGATCGTCAGCATCCATTCCCCTTATCGCTCGACCGAAAATGATTCGCCGCCGGATGGCGCGCGCTCATAATTCGTTAACCATTCCAAGCTAGCCTTTTCCTCATGAAAATGCGCATTGCCATCGCCATCGTCATTATTGTCACGGCAACCCTCCTCAGACTCGCACCGTCGGCGGCTGCCGATAAGTGTCTGCATATCGCCGTCAACGGCGGCAGCGAGTTATTGGTCAACAAATGCGACCAGTGCCGGGTGGCGTCGATCATTCGCAGCCGGCCCGGCAACGACGTTCCGGTCGGCCGAAAATACAATGTCCAACCCAAATCGACGTTTCCGATGCCGTTCCGAGGCCCGGGCCGGTCCCGGATCACGTCTGATTTCCCCTGCCCTGGCGAGCCCGGCGGCGACAACGATCTGCTCAACTTCAAGCCGGAGGCAAAGGCCGAGCAAAAATGCGTCAGCATGGAGCGCGCCGGAAGTAACGCCATCGTGCTGATCAACCGTTGCGGTACCTGCCGGGCGGTTGCTATTGAGCGCACCTCCCGGGGCTCTAATAGCGGCACCCGCGACTATTTTCTACTCGCCGGCAGCTCCCGGTTACCGGTCAGTCCCAATGGCTTCGATGCCGTCGGCCTAGTCGGCGACATTTCTTGTCCCGGCTGACATTCCGCTGCAAACTAACCGCATGAGCGACGAATCAAAAACCTTACAGTTACACCGCAAGGCAATCGCCGCGCACGAGCAGGACGACCCCAAGGCGGCGCTGCGTTATCTGCATGAGGCGCTCGATCTGGACCCTTTGGACCCGGCGCTGCATAATACCATAGGTGCGCTTTACCGTGCGATCGGAGCCTATGGTCCGGCGATATCGCATTTCCAGGAAGCGATCGCCCTCAATCCGACCTACGAAGTGCCGCGCAACAACCTGAAGCGGTCATTGGAAATTGCTGGCCCCGAAGTTCAGGAAACACTCTACGACATCCGATACCGTGGCCAGCGGTTGGCGGATTCACCGAAAGTCCTGGTCATCGGCCATGAACGGTCTGGACTGCATTTTCTGATCAACACCCTCGCCCTGAATTTCGGATATATCTCGCAATGGATCGATATCCGCACCGACGCCATTGCCGGGCAGCCGGATCCGACACCGCATCTTTCATCTTACAAGAACCGGACGCTGTCCAACGTCCTCAAATCGCACCATGCGAGGCCGCTGTTTGGCGAGACGCTCGAAGACTTCCTGACCGAGTTCAAGATATTCTATATTGTCCGCGACCCACGCGATGCCATGACCAGTTTCTGGCGCTTTGCCGGCACCGGCGATGGCGATCTAGGTCCGCGCACCGATAGCGTCGACGCATTCGTGCGCTCGGCCCCCTCTGGCCAGCCGCTGTTGTTCGAGCACCCACCGTCCACCGACATGATCGCCCGCTGGAGTCAGCACGTCGGCGGCTGGCTTCCAGATATGGATAGCGGGGCGGTGAAGCTGGTCAAATACGAGGATCTGCTTGGCAATTACGATGAAACCCTCGACGGCATCGCCGATCATATGGCCACGCCGCCGATACACCGGCTGCACCCTGATCCTTCCTTGCCGGGGCGCACACCTTGGAAAAGCACCAGCGGCATCTGGCGTGAGCGGATGTCCGTCGAGACGGAGTCCTATATCGGCGGGATCGCCGGCAATCTGATGTTTCGCCTCGGTTATTTCTGAACGCGCCAGTCGGTTAGGATCTCGCCCGGATCCGTTTCCCGCATTGGCCGCCGACCCAGCGGCGGGTTTCCGTCGATCCACATCGGTAGCAACGCGGCAAGCGCCAGCGCAGGCCCAGTGCCGGCCTGCTCGGTGACCATTTGCCGCGCCTTGACCTGAGGTTGGAGCTGGATTTCGCCGACATCGAGCACCGGATGATAGCAACAATCCACGCCGGCGAAGCGTCGCGCAAATTCCGACAACGGCCACGCCAGGAAAAACGCCGCCACGTCCGCGATCAGATCGGTTTGCGGCATCGGCTCGAACTGTCTCGCGATCCAATCCGCCCGCCCGGCCGTCTCGCAGAAATTCTTCCAGAATGTTTCCTCGATGGCACCCAGCGACACGAACCGGGCGTCCTGGGTTTGATAAACCCCATAACAGGCGGCGCCACCGGTCAGCAAATTGTCGCCCCTGGCCGGCTTTCCGGCATCGGCATCACCGGACCGGCGGTGTGCCGTCAACGCCTGTGATTGCCAAGCCAGAACGCAATCGGCCATGGCGATATCCAGATAGGCGCCCTCGCCGCCACGCCCCCGCCTGACGAGAGCACCCAGAATTCCGATCACTGATTGCAGGGCTCCGGCGTAGTCGGCGACCGGCGGAAACGCCATCGATGGTTTCTCCGCCGGCCCAGTCAGGCCGAGTGCACCGGCCGCCGCCGCGTAGTTGATATCATGCCCACCAGCCAGCCGTAGCGGGCCGTTCTGCCCGTATCCGGAGAGCGCGCAATGCACGAGGCCGGGATTGATGCCGCGGAGCCGCTCCGGCGCGAACTCGAGCTTGGCCATCACACCCGGCCGATAGGATTCCATCAACACGTCGGCGGCGCCGATCATGCTGGCGAACGCAGCCTTACCGTCGGCCGACTTGAGATCGAGCCGGACCACCCGCTTTCCGGCATTGACCAGTGCATGATAGGGGCTCGGTCCGCGGGCGTTGGTGACGGGATCGAGCTGGCGCATCGGATCGCCCTTGGGCGGTTCGATCTTGACCACGTCGGCGCCCATGTCGGCCAGCATTTGGGTGGCGAAGGGACCGGGCAGGAACTGGCTCAGATCGAGAACCCGGAGGCCGGCTAGAAAATCCAGAGACATTTCGTCGTTTCCCATGCGCATAACCGAAAGGTGTCCCAGCTTAACCGGCCCAGGCCAGCCGGACAGCACGATTGCTGTAATCGATACTTTTGGCCGAAAATGAGGGTTCATTGTCATTGTGCCAAATCGCCAAGAGATCGATACTCCGGATATGAGAAAGCAAACCTCTCCCCGCTCGATTGGCGTTTTCATCTTCGAGGATTGTCAGATCATCGACGCCACTGGTCCGGCCGCAGTATTCGGTTCGGCCAATGCCATCCTGCACGCCAGGGGTGGCACGCCAAGTTACAAGATCACGCTCGTTGCACCGGCAGCCGGCAGAATCGAAACGTCCTGAGGCGTCGCGCTGCACGCCGACATCGGCATCGATCAAACGCCGCCCGCGTTTGACACCTTGATCTGCGTCGGCGGCAAAGGCGTGACGGCCGCCGCCGCCGATCGCCCGACCGTCCGCTGGATCGCCCGCGCCGCAAGCCGGGCTAAGCGCGTCGTCAGCGTGTGTTCCGGCGCCTTCCTGTTGGCCGAGGCCGGAATTCTCAACGGTCGGCGCGCCGTGACACATTGGAACCACTGTGAAGCGTTGGCTACCCGCTATCCGAATATTCACGTCGAGAGCGACCCGATCTTTATCCGGGATGGAAATGTCTTCACCTCGGCCGGTGTCACCGCCGGGATGGATTTGGCCCTGGCGCTGGTCGAAATTGAGCATGACCGAGGGATCGCGCTCGATGTCGCCCGCGACATGGTCATGTTCATGAAGCGGCCGGGCGGTCAGGCGCAATTCAGCGCCCATTTGGCGGCGCAAACCGTGCCGGCGGGCGCGATCCGGGATTTGCAGTTGTGGCTCCTCGATCATCTCACGGAAGACATCGATGTCGAGACCATGGCCGCCCGCGCCGCCATGAGCCCAAGAACTTTCAACCGCCGTTTCAAATCACAGACCGGACAAACGCCGGCTAAGTACATCGCCGAATGCCGGATAGATTCCGCCCGCCGGCTGTTGCAGGAATCCGACCTGCCGGTCAAATCGGTCGCTGCTCAAGCTGGTTTCGGCCTCGAGGAACGCATGCGCCGCGCCTTTCATCGAGCGTTCGGCG
>JAQBZY010000046.1 GCA_027620395.1 Pseudomonadota bacterium | reverse complement strand
CCCCTTGGCGTAGAGGAGCGCACCCGACGCCACTCCCGTGCCGCCGTGAACCTGCAAGCCAACGAGGCAAGGCCGTGACCGGTCGATTAGCATTTCCCGCTGGCTGAGGACGCCGCCGATGAAAGGCTTCGTCTTCGATGCGAATTTCTCCAATCCCAAATCTCTCAACGTGGTCCGTCCGTCGAGTTCGTTGCCGGCGACATGGCCCTTCTCGATACGCATCGCGCCGACTGCCTCCAACCCGTATGGGGTTATGCCGAACCGCCGACCGGCCTCAACGAGGCGGTCCCACGCGTGCTGTCCGAAGCCGGACGGAATGAATATTTCGTAAGCGAGTTCACCGGAATAGCTCATGCGGTGGATCCGGACGGGCGCGCCGCCGATCTCCGCGTGCGTCAGGTGGCCGCTGGGCAATCCCGCCGCCGAAACGTCGGCGTCCGTCGCCACGGCCTCGAGGAGGGTCCGTGAATTCGGTCCGGCGACGGCCACGGCCGACCACTGGTCGGTCACGCTTGTCACATGGACGCGGAGATCGCGCCACGCGGTCTGCAGGAGATGCTCCAGGAAGGACATGACTTTCCCGGCGTTGGCGGTCGTCGTCGTCATGAAATAATCGTGTTCGGCGATGCGCGCCGTCGTCCCGTCGTCGAAGACGAATCCGTCGTCGCGAAGCATGATCCCGTAGCGGACGCTTCCGACTGCCAGATTTGACCACTTGTTGACGTATACGCGGTCCAGGAAAGTGGCCGCGTCGGGGCCTTGCACGGCGATCTTACCAAGGGTCGAGACGTCGACGATGCCGACGTTGGATCGGACGTTGCGGGCCTCGCGCAGGAAGGCGTCGTTGAGGGTCTCGCCAGCATTCGGATAATACCACGGCTGCATCCAATCCCCGGCCTCGGTCATCGTCGCGCCGGCCGCGAGATGCCAGCCGTGCATCGGCGTCAGCCGCGTCGGGCGGTAACGGCGTCCGTGCGCGTGACCGACGATGGCACCAATGGTTTGCGGCGTATAGGGTGGACGGTAGGTGGTCGTGCCGGCCGGCGCCGGACCGTCGCCTCGCAGTTCGCCGACCCGGATCAGGGCATTCAGGTTGGATGTCTTGCCCTGATCGGTCGCCATGCCGGCCGTCGTGTAGCGTTTCAAGTGCTCGATAGCGGCGTATCCCTCGCGATACGCGAGGTCGACATCGTCGAGGGTCACGTCGTGCTGGAAATCGACGAAAGTATTCCTTGCCACCGTCCGGGATGACCTTGGCGGCAAGGGCGTATGGGACCAGTCGCCGCCGATCTCCGGCACGTCCAGCGCCGGCGCGGCTGACGTGGCCGCTTGGCAGCCGACGGCTTCCGCCGCCCGGATGCCGGCGCCGTAACCGTCGGCAATCGCGGCCGCAAGCCTGTTTATTGCCAGCGTGCCACCGGCGCATTGCAGCGTCGCGCCGGCGTCGGCGACGTGCACGAAGGTGTTCCTTTCGCTGTCGTAGATGGGTTTGCCGTAGCGATGACTCCAGAGATGCAGCGACGGCATCCAACCACCGGAAACGGCGACGGCGTCGCAGGATATGGATATCCAGTCTCCGGCGCCGCTGGCGATATCGGCGGGGCCGAGGTCGACCCCGCTGACGCGGCCGCGCCCGCTGGCTTGCAGGATGACATGGCCCGGAAGGACCTCGGCACCGGCGGCGCGCAGTGAGTCCGCAACGGGACCGGGCGCCGGCCGGGAATCGGCGACGGTGACTGTCGCGCCGGATTTCAGCAGATCGTAGGCGGTGGCGTAGGCGCTGTCGTTGTTCGTGGCGACGACGAACCGGCGTCCAACCAGAACCGCGAACCGGTTGAGGTAAGCCCTGACCGCGCCGGCCAGCATGATTCCCGGCAGATCGTTGCTTCCAAAGGCAATCGGCTGCTCGATCGCGCCGGCCGCGACGATAGCCCGTTTGGTGCGGAGCACGAGGAAGCGTTGCCGAGGCTGATCTTCCGTCGGCGTCGCGGTGGCGTCGCCGACGCGTTCGACGAGGCCGAAGACGTCATCGTCGTAAGCACCGAATGCGGTCGTCCTGGGTAGGATGCGGACGTTGGGCATTCGACGCAGTTCCTCGATGATGACGCCGCGCCAGTTGTCCGCGGCGCCGCCGGCCGGTTGCAGCAACAGGGAGCCGCCGAGTTCGAAGTCCTGTTCCACCAGCATCACGCGGGCACCGCTTCTGCCGGCGGCAAGGGCGGCGGCGAGTCCGGCCGGGCCGGAGCCGATGACCAGCACATCGCAGAAGGCGTTCACCCTTTCGTAATGGTCCGGGTCCGGGAGGACGCTCGCCGCGCCAAGCCCCGCCGCCTTCCGGATCAGGCGTTCGAAGAACATCCAATAGGACGTGCCGCGAAACGGACCGATGAACGTCTTGTAATAGAATCCGGCGGCGAGGAACGGAGAGAACAGGCCGTACAACGCGGCGACATCGAAGCGGACACTCGGCCACCCGTTCTGCCCGGTCGCGACGAGGCCGTCATAGGCCTCGATGGAGGTCGCGCGGGTGTTCGGCTCCGAGCGCGGGCCGTCACGCAGAGTAACGAGCGCGTTCGGCTCCTCGACACCGGCGCTGAAAATGCCGCGCGGCCTGTGGTACTTGAAGCTCCGTCCGACTATCGTGTGGCCGTTCGCCAGCAGCGCCGACGCCAGGGTGTCGCCGGGATGGGCCGGCACGGGGTGTCCGTCGAAAGTCATGCGAAGTTCGACCGATCTGTCTATCCTGCCGCCGATTGGAAGCCGCATGATCGTCATGCCTCCGTTTCCGAAGCGAGGCGGCAATCCCCGTGTTCGTGCGTCGCCGTGTCACGCTCGAGCACCAGCCATTGGCGGCAGCCCTGCACATGCTGCCAGTACTCCAGGTGCCGACCGCGCATGTTGTCGCGGTAGAAAACGAACTCCAGCCAGAGATAGGTGTCCGGCACGGACAGAGCCGGCCGTTTCACGGACGCGTCGCCACCGTAGACGAATTCCGTCTCGTCACGGGTTCCGCAGATGGGGCAACTCAGTCTCAGCATCGGTCAGGCTCACTGCGCGTACGGTACTGGACCGGCGCCCTTTTCGTCGATCTGGCGGCCGTTTCGGAATCTATCGAGCGTGAAGAGGGCGTTGTCCTCGTGCGGCCGGTCGTTGGCGATGGTCCAGGCGAAGCACCACCCAGACGCCGGCGTCGCCTTGAACCCGCCGTAACACCAGCCGCCGTTCAGATAAAGCCCGTCGACCGGCGTCTTGGTGATGAATGGAGAGCCGTCCATCGACATGTCCATCACGCCGGCCCAATGCCGGAGCATGCGGAGCCTAGAAATGCACGGCATCAGGGCTTTGGCGCTCGCCAGCGTATGTTCGATGATCGGCAGGCCGCCGCGCTGTGCGTAGGAGTTGTAGCCGTCGAGATCGCCGCCGAATACCAGACTCCCCTTGTCCGACTGGCTTATGTAGAAGTGGGCGGCGCCGAACGAGATGACGGTGTCGACAAGCGGTTTCAGGGATTCCGTTACGAACCCCTGCAGCAGGTGCGACTCGATCGGCAACCGCAGCCCAGCCATCGACGCGAGCCGGCTCGTATGGCCGGCGACGGCGAGACCTACCTTGCCGGCGCGGATGCCGCCCCGGGTCGTTTCCACGCCGACGATGCGTCCATGCTCGCGCAGCAAGCCAGTCACCTCGCATTGCTGGATGATGTCGACACCCAGGCGGTCGGCGGCGCGCGCGAAGCCCCAGGCCATGGCATCGTGCCGCGCGGTGCCGGCCCGGCCCTGAAACTGGGCGCCGATGATCGGAAAGCGGGCATTCTCGGAGTAGTCGAGATAGGGAAGGCGTTTCCGGACTTCCTCGCGGTCGAACAATTCCGCGTCGATGCCGTTGGCGCGCATGACATTGCCGCGCCGCCGCGCCGCATCCAACTGCGCGATCGAATGGCAGAGGTTGAATTGCCCCCGCTGCGAGAACATCACGTTGAAATTCAGATCCTGGCTCAGGTTCTCCCATAGGCGGACCGAGCGTTCGTAGAACTTGGTGTTGCCGGGCATCATGTAGTTGGAGCGGATAACCGTCGTGTTGCGGCCGGTGTTGCCGCCACCGAGCCAGCCTTTCTCGAGGACGGCGACATTCCGGACGCCGTGCTCCTTGGCGAGATAGTAAGCGGTCGCCAGCCCATGCCCGCCGCCGCCGACGATGACGACGTCATACGCCGGCTTCGGCGCCGGCTCCCGCCAGACGCGCGTCCAGCCAACATTACCGCCCAGTCCCCTGGAGAGAAGACTGAGGAGAGAGTACCGTTCTGACATTCGGCAAAGCTAATGGATGCGCTCTCGACTGATGGAACCATAAGCTATTATGATCGACGGAAGTAGAATTCCTACTCTGGCCCGGACCGCTTCCCCGTCCGATGGCATTGGATGCAAGATGCTTCGGAACCCGACAACGCAGCCGCCACGCGATGGATAATCCAGACAAAATCGACATCCATCTTCTCAAGATTTTCATGACGGTGAAGGAAACCGGCAGCATGACCGCCGCCGCCAACCTTCTCGGCTTCTCCCAATCGGGCGTTTCGCAATCGATCCGGACCCTGGAGGACGCGCTCGGCGTCGCGGTCATCGATAGGACGACGCGGCCGCTCCAGCCGACGCCGGCAGGGGAGATTCTCTATGGTCAGGCGCAACGCATCATGGTCGAACTCGGCCGCACCTTCGAGATGGTGCGGTTCGAGGCGATGGTTTCCCAGCCCAAGCTGAATTTCGGCATCGTCGACTCCTTCGTCGGCGGCGCCGGGCCATATCTGTTCGCCAACATGGGCAAGATCGCCGAGCGCTATCGTGTCTGGTCCGGTTTGGGGCTCGATCTGCAGCAGAACCTGGCGGGCCGGCAGATCGACATCCTGATCGCGACGGACGGCTTCGACGACGCGACCAAGGAGTGGGTGTCGCACGCGATCATGACCGAGCCGTACATTCTCGCGATTCCCTCGCAGTGGGGACCGTCGGGCCACGACCTCCAGCGCCTGTCGGAGGAGCGGCGGTTCATCCGTTACAGCTTGCGCTCGATCATGGGCAAGCACATCGAACAGCACCTGCAACGCCTCAAGATCACGCCCGTCATCGGCTTCGAGTTCGACGCGTCGGACTCGGTCCTCGGCATGGTCGGCGGCGGGCTCGGCTGGGCGGTCACGACGCCGCTCTGCTGCTTGCAGGCGCGCGGCCGCTTGAACAACGTCACGCTGCTGCCGTTACCGATACCAGGCATTCGCCGGCGCATCCAGCTGTTCATCAAGGACGAGCAGTATTCGTCGATCGCCAAGCGGGTGTCGCACCTGTGCCGGATCGCGGTCGAGAAGAACTGCGTCCCCGAGATCAAGGCGTTCGCGCCGTGGGCCGCCAAGCAGATCATCGTCCATAAGGGAGAGCAGTTTTCCGACTGAGAACGATTTTCCCTGTCCGGCGCGCGCGAGTCAGCCGGAACCGCGGCCGGATCCGGCCAGGATGTCGGTGTACTTGTTGGCGTTCGCGGTATTGAATACGACGATGCTTTCATCGGCGCTGACGTCCCGCCGTTTCACTAATTCCGGGAGTGCGGCAAGGCAGGCTGCGCCTTCCGGGCAGACGGAGAGACCTTCCCGCGCACCGGCCAAGGCGACGAACTCGAGCATCACCTCGTCTGGAACGGCAATCGCCGTGCCGCCGCTTTCGCGGATCGCCCGCAGGCACAACCGGTCGGCCAGGACGCGCGGCGCGCTTAGGCCGGAAATCCGAGTGGTGACGTTCTTCCAGTGTTCGGTGGTTTCCGCGTTCTCATGATACGCCTTGACGATGGGCGCGCACCCCTCGGCCTGCACGGAGATCATGCGCGGCCGCTTTCCACCGATCCATCCGAGGGCTTCCAACTCATCGAAGGCCTTCCACATGGCGACTAGGCCGGTGCCGCCGCCGGTCGGATAGACGATGACGTCCGGAACGTCGCCACCGAGTTGCTCGACCAGCTCGTAAGCCATCGTCTTCTTGCCCTCGACCCTGTAAGGCTCCTTGAACGTCGAAATCTCGAACGCGCCGTTCGCCTGGCCGAATGCCGACGCCTGCCGTCCGCACTCGTCCAGAAAACCCTCGACGACGGTAAGCGAGGCGCCGTAAAGCCGGGTCTCGATGTGGTTCGCGCGCGGCGCGGAGCGCGGCATGAACACGTCGATCTTCAGACCGGCCCTGGCGGTGTAGGCGGCGGCCGCACCTCCCGCGTTACCGGCCGTCGGCATGACCAGCCGTTCGACGCCAAGGGCGCGCGCCATCGAAATCGCCACGGACATGCCGCGATCCTTGAAGCTGCCTGTCGGATTACGCCCTTCGTCCTTCACCCACAGTTTGGTCACGCCGAGCGCCTCGGCGAGGCGGGGCGCCGCCAACAGCGGTGACATTCCTTCGAAAAGCGTGACGATCCGCTCCGGCGCGGAAACCGGCAATACCTCGTGGTAGCGCCAGATGGAGGGGGCTCTGCCGGCCATGTCGCGCAGGCGCAACGTGCGTGCAGCCTTCTCAAGATCGTATGAGGCGAAAAGCGGGGCGCCGGCGGCGCTGAGATTGCGCGGCGAGTCGGCCGCCTCGGCTTGACCGGTCCGCGAGCACCTGAGGCCATTGAACGTCGAGAATTCGGTCATGTGCCGGTCATGGTGAGCATGGGCCATCATCTACGCTGTCTAAGGGCGATGCAACGGATAGCAGAGCAGGGCCGGCGTGCGCCATAGGATCACGAAGCGTGATGGTTTCTTGCAGATTTACTAATGAAACCAGCGGCGGATCGCTCTTCACGTCTAGTGTCACAGGCGGATCGGGCTCGGCGCTCGGGGTGCCAATCGGCAGTTGTTTTGCGGAAGCAGATGAGTTCTTTGCATGCAGTCCCATGTGCGCGTTGCGATCATCGGTGGCGGCGTAGTCGGGTGCAGCCTGCTCTACCATCTGGCCAAGCGGGGTTGTAAGGACGCCGTACTGCTTGAGCGGTCGGAACTGACGTCCGGATCATCGTGGCACGCCGCCGGCGGCACCCATGTCATGCACGACGTGAAGAACATCTCGCGTATGCATCGGTACACGATGTCGCTCTACGAGACGCTCGAGGAGGAAACCGGCCAGTCGTGTGGCCTGCATAAGGTCGGCGGCATCTACGTGGCGTTCACGCCCGAGCGCCTGAATCAATTTAAGGTGCAGAAGTCCAAGGCGCGGTACCTGGGAATCGATTTCGAGTTCATTTCCCTCAACGAGGCGAAGGAGATGAACCCGCTGTTGAACCTGGAAGACTGCCTCGGGGCGATGTACGAGCCCAACGAGTGGCACCTGGACCCGAGCGGCGTGACGCAGGCCTTCGCGAAGGGTGCGCGCATGGCCGGTGGCGAAATCATCCGGTTCTGTCCGGTGCTCGAAACCAATCCTCTCGACGACGGTTCCTGGGAGGTGGTGACGGAGCAGGGCACTCTCCGGGCCGACACGCTCGTCAATGCGGCCGGACTGTGGGCGCGCGAAGTGGCGGCCCTTGCCGGGGTGCGTCTGCCGTTGCAGCCCCTCGAACATCAGTATTTCGTGACCGAACCGATCCCGGAGCTGGAAGCGTTGGGCCGCGAGATTCCGCTGCTGCACGACAACGACGGCGGCTACTACCTGCGCCAGGAAGGGAAGGGATTGCTGCTTGGCGCCTACGAACGCAACGGCAAGTTCTGGGCCGAGTCCGGCACGCCCCTCGATTTCGGGCACGAACTCCTGCCGGACGATCTCGAGCGCATCGAGGAATATATGCTGCGGGCGATCAAGGTGACGCCCTGCCTCGAGACGGCCGGCGTCAAGCGGGTCGTCAACGGGCCGATGATTTGGACGCCCGACACGGTGGCGCTCGCGGGGCCGATCCCGGAACTCAGGAACTATTTCGTCGCGACGGGGATGATCCCCGGCTTCAGCCAGAGCGGCGGCCTCGGCAAGGCGCTGGCGGACTGGATCCT
>JAQBZY010000045.1 GCA_027620395.1 Pseudomonadota bacterium | reverse complement strand
TCCGGCGCACTCGATGTCATAAATGATGACCGGGCGGCCGTGGCTCGGTGCCTCCGACACCCGGACATTTCTCGGGATCACCGTGTCATAGACTTTTTCGCCGAAGTACGCTCGGACATCGTCCTCCACGGCCACAGACAAGTTGTTGCGTTTATCGAACATGGTTAACACAATACCTTGTATGTCTAGGCCGGGATTGAAGGCCGCCTTCACCCTTTCGATGGTTCTGACCAGAAGACTTACGCCCTCCAGCGCGAGAAATTCGCATTGCAGAGGCACCAGGACGGCCTGCGCGGCGACCAGGGCATTGATGGTTAGGAGCCCGAGCGCCGGCGGGCAGTCGATCAGAATATAATCGTATTCCGGCGATCCGAGCATCAACGACTCGCGGAGGCAGAATTCCCGGCGCGGCATTTCAACCAGTTCTATTTCTGCACCCGACAGATCAATCCCGGATGGGACGATGGCCAGATTTGGGATGCTTGTTTGTAAGGTCGCGTCTTGGATGGCGCATTCGCGTAGCAGGACATGGTATGAGTTTTTGTCGCGGTCCTGCTTGGATATACCAAGGCTCGTCGACGCGTTCCCTTGCGGGTCAAGATCAATGACCAGGACCCGTTGCTCGATAGCCGCCAGCGCAGTCGCCAGATTTACTGCCGTCGTCGTCTTGCCAACGCCACCCTTTTGATTGGCAATGGCGATGACGCGGGTATGTCGTGGTCGGAGCAAAGTCTCAGCGGACATTTTTTGGGGCCATGTTGGTAATGGTTAATATTGCGGCCGCTGGATCCGTCAGGCTGGGATCCTTATGAATATTCATATTCCAACTTTTCCGCGATTCCGTCAATTCCGACGATACGTCCTTTCCTTTTAATAATATTGCCCGCCCACCCGGCGCCAAGTGCCGGTGCGCCCAAGACAGCAGTCTCGGCAGGGGCGCCAGTGCCCGGGCGGTCACGACTTGGGCGTTTTGAGGTTCGACGGCTTCGATCCGCCCGGTAATCAGGTTAATGGTGAGGCCCATGGTCCGGGCCGCTTCGCGCAGAAAAGCCGCTTTCCTGGCATCGCTTTCAATCAGGGTCGCAGGGCCATAACCGACAGCGGCGAGAACGAGGCCGGGAAACCCGGCGCCGGAGCCGATGTCACAGAATGGTTCGCCGGGCTGCATGTGCAATCTGAGTTGCGCCGAGTCGAGAAAATGTCGGGTCCATATGTCGCTCAGCGTGCCTCGGCCCACCAGATTTATTTTGGCCGTCCATTTGAGCAACAGATCATGGTAGGCCTCAAGACGGGCCAGCTGATCGGCGTCGGTTCCCGGTAGGCGGGCGAGGAATTGTTTGCGGCCATCAGGTTTGAGCATTGGATTGTTTCACGTGAAACCTTCCGCTCGGGCCGATTTTGCCGTCATGTCCAAGGGTGGACGGCGACCGGCATGGGTCAGCAGCAGCGTTAAGGCGGCCGGGGTGATCCCAGGAATTCTCGCCGCCTGGCCGAGGCTCGATGGTCGGACCGTCGATAGTTTGGTTTTGAGTTCTGCCGAGAGGCCGGCGATCACCGAGTAATCGAGCGCGGCCGGGAGGGCGATTGCGTCGTCCTTTCTAAAAGCTCTGACGTCTGTTTCCTGCCGGCTCATGTAACCGGCATAACTTGCCTCGATAGTCAGTTGTTCACTGATAGCGACGCTAATTTCGGCGGTCTCCGGCCACAGCCTGGCGAGATCGGCAAAGGCGATATTCGGGTGCGCAAGGAGATCCATCGCCGACCGGCGCTGACCATCAAGTTTAACGCTGAGGCCGGCCCGCTGCAACTCGGTCGGGGTTGCGCTCATAGTCCGTAGTCGCGACCGTGCGGTTTGGAGGTCACTTTGGCGGTTCCTGAACGCTTCAGCCCTGGGGGCATGAATGCATCCGATCCGAATGCCGAGCGGCGTCAGGCGCTGGTCTGCGTTGTCGGCTCGAAGCTGGAGCCGGTATTCGGCCCGCGACGTAAACATCCGGTAGGGCTCGTTGGTCCCGAGCGTCACCAAATCATCGATCATGACGCCGATGTAGGCGTCGGCCCGATCGAGGATGAACGGGGCGCGGCCGCCGCCGGCTCTAATCGCGGCGTTGACGCCGGCAAGAAGGCCCTGCGCGGCGGCCTCTTCGTAACCGGTAGTGCCATTGATTTGGCCTGCAAGATAGAGCCCGCTGACCGCTAGTGTTTCCAGACTTGGGCCGAGAGCTCGGGGGTCGACGAAGTCATACTCGATGGCGTATCCGGGTCGAATCATGGTCGCTTGTTGGAGCCCTGGGATGGTCTTCAGGATATCTAGCTGGACCTCCTTGGGAAGCGACGTGGAGATGCCGTTTGGGTATACGGTATCGTCATCGAGCCCTTCAGGCTCGAGGAAAATCTGATGCCGGGAGCGGTCCGCGAACCGGACCACCTTGTCCTCCACTGACGGACAATATCGCGGTCCGATGCCTCCTATGCGGCCGGAGTACATGGCCGAGAGATGGAGGCTGTCACGGATAATCTGGTGCGTTGCCGGCGTTGTCTCGGTGATATGGCAATCGATCTGTGGCACCGTGATGCGGTCGGTCAGATACGAAAACGGCACCGGCGGGTTGTCGGCAGCCTGAGCTTCCAAGCCGGACCAATCAATGGTCCGGCCATCCAGCCTCGGTGGCGTTCCAGTTTTCAATCGCCCGAGCGGGAAATCGAGTCGTTTGAAAGTATATGAAAGTCTCGTCGCCGGTCGGTCGCCGACGCGTCCGGCGGGGATCTGGATTTCGCCGATATGGATCAGTCCGCGCAGGAAGGTCCCGGTGGTGATCACCACGGCGCCGGCCCGGATTTGCCGCCCGGTTTCCGTGACCACGCCAAACACCGCTCGGCCGTCTTCTGAGATCAACAAGTCGGCCACCGCGTCGGCCTCAATGGTCAGATTCTTCTGGCCGGCAAGAATGGCCTGAATAGCCTGGCGATAGAGTTTGCGGTCGGCTTGGGCGCGCGGACCACGAACAGCCGGCCCCTTGCTCCGATTGAGCATCCGAAATTGAATCCCAGACCGATCTATAGCCAGGCCCATGATACCGTCCAGGGCGTCGATCTCACGGACCAGCTGCCCCTTGGCCAAGCCGCCGATGGCTGGGTTGCAGGACATCTCGCCAATGCTGTCGAGTCGATGTGTCAACAGCAGCGTGCGAGCCCCCATCCGCGCCGCCGCCGCCGCCGCCTCGCAGCCGGCGTGGCCGCCACCGATAACGATGACATCCGGGTCAATCATGGTGCGGAATGTACGCGTGCTCGATTTGCGAGTCAATCGAACGGGCTACTTGTTTCACGTGAAACATGGTTATGGCTCCATTAACCTTGGTTAACGCCTCCGCTTGCGTTTCACGTGAAACATACCGGTCATTTGCCAATGCAAAATTCGCTGAAAATGCGGTCCAAAAGCTCCTCAACGTCGACCCGCCCGGTAATTCCCCCGAGCCCCCTGGCGGCCAACCGAAGATCCTCGGCCACCAGCTCCACGCCTCGGCCATCAGCCGCCCCCGCCAGGGCCCTCTCAAGACCCTCCAGGCACGCCGTCAGAGCCAAGCGATGCCGGAGCCGCGTCAGTGGCGGCGCCTCGTCAGCGTGGCTGTCTGCCAGCGCCTTAACCCGGCCCACAAGCAATTGAACCAACCCGTCGATTCCTGCGCCGGTTTTGACCGAGATCGGCAGCCCTACCGAGGCTAGCCCGGCGTGCGCTGGCGGTGACGGCAATAGATCGATTTTGTTGACGACCACCAGATCGTCGTCCCGGAAGATCACATGCTCGACCGCGACCTGATCCCCAGCATCGATCATGACCAACCGAAGATCGGCTTCATCGGCCGCGGCCCTGGCCCGCCGCACACCCTCCTGTTCGACCACATCGCTGGTTTCGCGGAGCCCGGCCGTATCGACAATAACTGCGGCATAGCCGCCCAAATCCATCGGCACCTCGATCACGTCCCGGGTGGTGCCCGGAATGTCGGTCACGATTGCAACATCGCGCTTCGCCAGGGCATTCAGCAGACTCGATTTCCCAACATTTGGAGCGCCGGTCAGCGCAATCCGGAAACCGCTCCGAATCCGCTCCCCAACTCCTCCGTCGGCCAGGTGCCGAGCAATATCGTCCCGGATCGCTTGTGTTGATGCGATCACCCGCGATAACAGATCGTCCGGAATTTCTTCTTCGGAAAAATCGATCACCGCCTCGACATGGGCGAGGGCCGCCACCAGTTGCTCCCGCCAACTCTCATAGAGGCTCCCCAGCGCCCCCTGCATCTGCCTGAGCGCCTGGCGGCGTTGCCCGGCGGTTTCAGCATCGACCAAATCGGCGATGGCCTCGGCCTCGGTCAGGTCCAGCTTGCCACCTTCAAAGGCCCGCCTGGTAAACTCCCCAGGCCCGGCCGGACGGAGACTCGGCATCCGGGAAAGTTCCTCGAGGACCGCGCCGGTGACTGCGGTGCCGCCGTGCAGATGCAACTCCAAAACATCCTCGCCGGTGAAGCTTGCCGGCGCCGGGAACCACAGCACCATCGCCCGATCGAGGAGCTCCGTCGATTCGGCTGCGGAAAGATTCGCCAGCGTAGCGACCCTAGGCGGCGGCGGCTTTCCGCCTCGCGTCAACAGGGCAAGGGCGGCAGCGGCCGCCGGCCCGGATATCCGGACGACGGCGATGCCGGCCCGACCGGGCGCGGTACTGGGGGCGAAGATTGTATCTCTGTCCATTATAGTGTCCGGGCCGCCTAGCCTACTACCAGTGGTAGCCCATACCATATATAGCGGTTACTAGTCGCCCGGCTTCATCATCAGCCGCTCGACCCGGCGACCATTTTGGATATGCTCGTTCAGGATCTCATCGACATCGCCAGGGGTCTCGATCCGGTACCAGACGCCTTCCGGGTAGATCACCATGGTCGGCCCGAGTTCGCAGCGTTCGAGGCATCCAGCCTGATTGATCCGACACTTCACCAGGCCCAATTCCTTGGCCCGAACCTTCATGTAGTTTCTAAGCTGCACCGATCCCTTGCGAGCGCAAGAGCCGCGCTCATGCCCCTCCGAGCGCTCGTTCATGCAGACGAACACATGGGTGTTGTAGAAAAGCTCCGGATCGCTGTCGGTCATACCGTTTCTCCGAACGTTATTTTTTTTCTTTGGCGCCGTCGCCGCCAAGCTGCGACCAAAACATTTTCTGCAGTTGCTCCCAGCCCTGGATGCCGGCCGGCAGCCAGGTCTTCAGCATGGTTTCCGGATCCATGGCCTGCAAATTGGCCCGCATCCTTTCCTCGATTTCCTTCATCATCGCGTCCTGCAACGGCTTTACATCTGGAAGCCCCAAGAAGCTCCTGGCCTCCTCGGGCGTGCAGTCGACATCAAGTTTGATCTTCATCGTGGTTTCTCCCCATCAACGGCCGGCCGGCGGCAAGCCATGAAAGATCGCGTCTTGTAATCAAGCGACTGAAAGTCAAAGTAAGCGACGGGGATCGGGCTGGCAACGGCCCCCGTTGCCGCGACCAGGAACCAGCCCGGAAGGAAATATACGGCCATGCGCGGTAATCGGCTCGGCGATGAAACCTCGCCCTATTTGCGCCAGCACAAGGACAACCCGGTGCACTGGTATGCTTGGGGCGACGACGCCTTCGCGGCCGCCCGGCGCGAGCAAAAGCCGATCCTCTTGAGCGTCGGTTATGCCGCCTGCCACTGGTGTCACGTCATGGCGCATGAAAGCTTCGAGAACGAAACCGTGGCCCGGCGCATGAACGACGCCTTCATCAACATCAAGGTCGACCGTGAGGAACGGCCGGATATCGACAACATCTACCAGACCGCGTTGATGAGCTTGGGCGAACAGGGCGGCTGGCCGCTGACCATGTTCCTGACCCCCGCCGGCGAGCCGTTCTGGGGCGGCACGTATTTTCCGCCGACCGCCCGTTACGGCCGGCCCGGCTTCACCGAAATTCTCGACGGTATTTCGGGAACCTACGCTAAAAATCCGGACCAGATCGCCGGCAACGTCGCCGCCCTTAAGGAGGCGCTATCGAAAGCACTACTGCCGGCCGGCGGCGGTTCGCTCGATCGCAAAACCCTCGACGCCGTCGCCGCCGACGCGATCCGCATGGTCGATCCATATTCCGGCGGCACCCAGGGGGCACCCAAGTTTCCACAGCCGATGTTCTTCCGATTCCTCTGGCACGCCTATCTCAGGACCAACGGCGCCATGTTCCGCGACGCGGTGATCCTGACCCTCGACAACATCTGCCAGGGCGGCATCTACGATCATGCCGGCGGCGGCTATGCCCGGTATTCGACCGACGCCGAGTGGCTAGCGCCGCATTTCGAAAAAATGCTCTATGACAACGCGCTTCTCATCGAGCTGATGTCGGATGTCTGGCTAGAAACCAAAAGCCCGCTCTACCGGGCCCGCACTGAGGAAAGCATCGGCTGGCTGCTGCGCGAGATGAAGGCCGAGGAAAATGCCGCCGGGTTTGCCTTGGCCAGCGCCTTGGATGCCGACAGCGAAGGCGAGGAGGGAAAATACTACGTTTGGAGCGAGGCCGAAATCGATGCCGTCCTCGGCGCCGACGCCGGCCCGTTCAAGCATCTTTACGACGTGACCAAGCACGGCAACTGGGAAGGCTCGAACATCCTCAACCGTTCCCATCACATGGATTGGATCGACACCACCGAAGCGGCGATGCGGCCGCTGTTGGAGAAGCTCTTGGAGGTTCGCGGAAAAAGAATTCCGCCCATGCGCGACGACAAAGTCTTGGCTGACTGGAACGGCATGATCGTGGCCGCGTTGGCCCGGGCCGGTATTGTCTATGGCCGCCCGGATTGGATCCAAATCGCCGCCACTGTGTTCAAGACGGTAACCCTGAAAATGACCGCGCCGGACGGGCGGCTCCGGCACGCGCTTTGTGACGGCCGGCTGGCGCATCCGGCGGTCTTGGACGATTACGCCCAGCTCGCCCGGGCCGCATTAATGCTGGCCGAAGCGACCGCCGATCAAACCTACATCGGTCTCGCCGAACAATTCGTCGAGACAGTCGAGCGGCATTACGGCGACGACAATGGCGGCGGTTATTTCCTCGCCGCCAATGACACCACCGACCTGATCGTCCGCTCCAAGCCCGGCCACGACAACGCCGTCCCATCCGGCAACGGCGCCATGGCCGAGGTTCTGGTCCGGCTGCATTTCCTGACCGGACAGGCGGTTTACCGCGAACAGGCGGAGCGCCTGTTCAATGCCTTTGCCGGCGACACGCCGAGATCGAACATCAATCACCCAACGCTATTGATCGCCTATGAAATGCTGAACCGTGGCACGCAGGTGGTGATCGCCGGCGATGACGCCGACGCGGCCGCGCTATGGCAGACAGCGCTGGCTAGCCCGAACCGGCTGAGCATCGTCAGCCGCGTTAGGCCCGGCGCCGCATTGCCGGAAAATCATCCGGCGGCGGGGAAGGGAACCGTCGATGGCCGTGCCGCCGCCTACGTCTGCACCGGCATGACCTGCGGCCTGCCGATCACCGAGCCGGATAAACTAATTCAAGCCCTGACACCGCCATGACCGACGCCACCCGCCATCGATCGTTCGCATCGCCGCTCGGCACGCTGACGGCCTTCGAAATCGATGGCGCCATCGTCGCGCTCGAGCTTGGCCGGGCACCCACGGTCGGCACCGAAACGACGATCCTCCAAGACCTCCGGCGCCAACTCGATGAATATTTCGCCGGCAAGCGGCAACGGTTCGAACTCGCCTTGGCCCCCGCCGGGCCGAAACGGCGCCAGCAAATCTGGCGGGCCATGGCCGACATTCCCTATGGCCGGACCGAAACCTATGGCCAGCTCGCGGCCCGGCTCGGCTCGTCGGCCCGCGCCGTCGGCCAGGCCTGCGGCGCCAACCCGATCCCGATCATCGTGCCGTGTCATCGGGTTTTGGGCACCAGCGGCGTCGGCGGCTTTTCCTTCGGTGATGGCGCCGAGACTAAACTGCGGTTACTTCGGCTCGAAAACCCCGCACTCACGTTGTCAATTCGCATCCAATCGTGACCCCCTTTTCGCGTCCAATCGTGACCCCTCTGTGTGCGCAGGAATG
>JAQBZY010000044.1 GCA_027620395.1 Pseudomonadota bacterium | reverse complement strand
CCATTGCCGCCTCGCCCCCGGTCATGTCGGCGCTCGGAACCAGATGGCCGCGGTCGAAACCGGAGCGGCGGTAGTCGGCGCAGCCCGGCCGGGAGATGCCCCGAAAGCGGGGATCCTGACGGAAGCATTGCGTGCGGCGACGCGGGCTGGCCAGATCACCGGCATTCAGCACGTAGGCGACCCAGAGCGGCCCGCCGAGCTCGGGCTCATAATGCACCGCGAATGCCGGCTGATCGGCGACTACACCGTGATCGTTGCCGACAAGCGGATGCGGCCGGCCGAACGGGAGCCCAGCCTGATCGGTAACGGTGGTTTCTTTGAGAATGCCGTCATAGACGTTAAGCGTCGACGCCGGCACATCGCAGCCGCATGTTTCCCCGGCTTGGACCGGGGACGCAACCGATGCCAGGAGCAGCAGAGCGGCGCCGAACACACAACAGGAATATCTACCAATACGTGTGATATCTTTCATATATTATTTTACCGATAGTGCTGAGCCGTGGGTAGAAGTTTCTCGACTGTGCCGCGGCGCCGATGAAAATCACGCTAACGAGCGACCGCAGGCCGGCGAAACTTGACGCCACCGGCGATGCCGCCTACGGTTTTCCCATGATGACGCACGAAAAGTCGGAGCTGGGCCTCGCTCTTATCAACCCGGTGTCCTGAGGGACGCCGGGCCTGAGCCGTTTCCGCTACTTTTTCGTTCGAGGCCGTCATGTTCCAGTCCTGCTCCGTTTGCCCGCTCAATGTCCGTTTGCGCCCCTGCGTCCATCGACTTAACGGCGGCCGCCGGCACGTCTTGGCCAGCCGGCGGCCGTAGATCGGGCCCAGCCGGCCAGACTTCCCGGTCCCGGCTGAACCCCAGTATCGATCACGGATAGGACAATTCCGGTCACCACCGGACGCATAGGAGCAAAACCATGGACAAGAAATTTAGCGGCATGAATCCGGGCCAAAAATACGCGCCCTTTCAGCCGATCGGAATCAAGGACCGACGATGGCCGGGCCGGCAGATAAATAAGGCGCCGATCTGGTGCTCGGTCGACCTCCGCGACGGCAATCAGGCCTTGATCGAACCGATGGGACCGGAGCGCAAGCGGCGCATGTTCGAAACCCTGGTCGAGATCGGCTTCAAGGAAATCGAGATCGGCTTCCCCGCCGCGTCTCAGACCGACTTCGATTTCGTCCGCGAGCTCATCGAGAATGATATGATCCCCGACGACGTGACGATCCAGGTGCTGACGCAGGCCCGGGCGCATCTGATCGAACGGACCTACCAATCGATCCGGGGCGCCAAGCGCGCTATCGTGCATTTGTACAATTCGACATCGACGGTGCAGCGCCGCGTCGTTTTCGGCCAGAGCCGGGACGGCATCAAGCAGATCGCCGTCGACGGCGCCAAGCTGGTCCGGGAACTGGCCGACAAGGTGACCGATGGCAATATTTTCTTTGAGTATTCGCCGGAAAGCTTCACCGGCACCGAACTCGATTACGCCAAGGACGTCTGCGACGCAGTGACCGCCGTTTGGGAGCCGACAGCCGCAAAACCGGCCATCATCAACCTGCCGGCCACGGTCGAGATGGCGACGCCCAATATCTACGCCGATCAGATCGAATGGATGCACCGCAACCTGGCCAGGCGCGACGCCATCGTCTTGAGCCTGCATCCGCACAACGACCGCGGCACCGGTGTTGCCGCCGCCGAGTTGGGCGTCTTGGCCGGCGCCGACCGAATCGAAGGTACGCTGTTCGGTAACGGCGAACGCACCGGCAATGTCGATGTCGTCACGCTGGCGCTCAATCTGTTTACTCAAGGCGTCGAGCCGAACCTGGATTTCTCGGACATCAACCGGGTCCGCCGGGTCGCCGAATACTGCAACCAATTGCCGGTGCATCCGCGCCATCCCTACGTCGGCGAATTGGTGTTCACGGCGTTTTCCGGATCGCACCAGGACGCCATCAAGAAAGGCTTCGCCGCCATGGCGACCGCCAACAGCGAAACTTGGGAAGTGCCGTATCTACCGATCGATCCGAAGGACCTCGGACGGTCGTACGAAGCGGTGATCCGGATCAATTCGCAATCCGGCAAGGGCGGCATTGCCTATGTGATGGAGAACGATTTCGGCCTTGAGTTGCCGAGGCGGTTGCAGATCGAGTTCAGCCAGGCGGTGCAACGCGAAGCCGACGCGACCGGCAAGGAGATCACGCCCGACACCATCTGGCGGATTTTCGACGCCGAATATCTGAGCCAGCCGGACGGCCGCTTCCGCTTCGTCGAACACCGCAGCGTGCCCGGAACGCACGCGTCGGAAATCCGCGAGCTCACCGCCAGCATCAAGGACGGCGGTAAGGACATGGCGCTGCAAGGCCGCGGCTCCGGTCCCATCGAGGCCTTCGTCCGGGCCTTGGGCGCGCATGCCTTGGAAGACATCAAAGTGGTCGATTATCACGAGCACGCGGTCGGCGCCGGCGCCGGTGCCGATGCCGTGGCCTTCGTCGAAATGCAGCGCGGCGATGACGCGCCGCTGTTCGGCGTCGGCCGTGACAAGAACATCACCAAGGCGTCCTTGAAGGCCGTGGTCAGCGCCGTCAACCGGTTGCCGTCGAGGATTTAGGGGGCCTAGAAATAATCGGGGGCCGGCGTTAGACTGGCGTCAATATGGCAAGGAGATTGATCGCCATGAATGACATCGTCGAACCGCTGGTCCTCGATCTTCTCGAATGGCTGGCCCGCCGGCCGCGCACCTACAGGGAAACCATGGACGGCTGGCGGACATCGTGCCCGAGGTTGCCGATTTGGGAAGACGCCGTCGACCGGGGCTTGGTCGAGCGGACCGAAAAGGAAGGCACTGTTTGGGCCGAGGTAACGCCGAAGGGTTTGGCGTTGCTGCGAGCCGACGGCCGCGTTCCGTCAGCACAACGTGCCTCAGCGGCGATCAACTAAATTCCGACGCGCTAACACCCGACTAACATGCTTCGAGACGGGCGCTTCGCGCCCTCCTCATCCTGAGGACATGAGCGAGTGAAATAACGGTTTCCTCATCCTGAGGAGCGGCGAAGCCGCGTCTCGAAGGATGCGCCGGCAATACTTTTTCCCTCCTCCCGTCACGGGCATTTCAGCCAACCACCAGATCGGTCAGCGCCGTCACGTCAGCCAGACTATCGAGACGGCCACAGAGACCGACGACGCTTTCGATCTTCGGCGCCGGCAACGTCCTGGCCGCCAAAGCCCGGAATTTGTCCGTGATGTCCGCCGCCGAAACCGGGTTCTCGGGGCTGCCGCGGCGGTGCCTCTCCTCATGCTCGAACACCCGGCCGTCGGTGCTCTCGACGATGAGCCTTGCCATGTGCCGATAGGCGCGGCCGAGGGCATCGATTTCCGGATCGACCTCGGCCTCGATCTTCTTGATGAATTCAAGAACCGAAGGATCGGCGATCCTTGCGTCGTCGAATTGCTCGACGAAGGCGGCACCATCGAAGGCAATCATGGTTAGCCCATAATAGATGTTCATCTGCGCCGCGGTGACGCTCTGGGCCTGATACGGCCAGGCGCAATGAACGTAAGTCGGCGTGCTGATCCGGACCTTGATCCGCTTGATGTCGGCGGCCGCGATGCGGTGCGTGGTCATGATCGTTTTCAAGGCGTCGAGCGCCGCGTGAATGCTGGTCACCGTCGCATACGGCTTGATGCCGGTGTTCAGCGTTTCCCAGCGCTGGCCTAAATCGGCGGCGATATCTCCCATCTCGACCTCGCCCGCCAACGACGACAGAAATCCGCCATATGCCGCCTCGACCAGATTGGAGATGCCGGTGAAGCCGCGCCTGGCAAGCATCGCACCACGCACGCCGGCCGCCGCCGCGTTGCCGGAATGCAACCGCTTGACCATAGCCCCTTCCTGCGCCGCCATCAGGCCCGCACCTAGCGATCCGGCAATGCCGATGGCGTTCCGCATTTCGTTGGCGTCGAGACCCATCAGCCGCCCGGCGGTCGCCGCCGCACAAAGCGCGCCGCCGGTGCCCTGCGGATGAAAGCCGCGCAAAAGCAAAGTGGTCCCGCCGGCCATGCCGACGCGGTTGGCGACCTCGTAGCCGGCGACGATGGCGGTGACGACATCGCGGCCGTTGGCGCCGCCCATTTTTTCCGCCGTCGCCAAAGCCACCGGCACGGCGATCGAGTTCGGATGAATGATCGAATCGCGATGGATGTCGTCGAGCTCAAACGCATGCCCGGCGGTCGAATTGACCAGAACGGCGGCAGCCAGCGGCACTCGGCCTTGCAGCCCGATCAGCCGCGCCTCGGCCCGCCCGCCTTCTTCAAGAACCTGGTCGGCGACCATCCTGGTCCACGGCAACGTCGCGCCGATCAGGCAGCAGCCGAGCGCATCCATGGCCGCCAGCCGGACATGGCCGACGACGGCGGCGGGCAAGTGCTCGAACGCGAGCCCGGCGGCGAATCCGGCCAGCTTTTGCGTGATCGGCTCTTGGTTGGTCGTCGTCTGCATGAAATCTCCGGGGTTCGGCGGCTTTGTCAGGACGGCCTTTTCGGCGCTACTGTAGCCGGGGCTTGGGCAAAGGAACATCGGCCATGCACACGTTCGAAGGCGGTTGCCACTGCGGCAATCTGGAAGTCACTTTTGAGACCGAGATTGCGCCGGCCGACGCCGAGCCCCGCGCTTGCCAATGTTCGTTCTGCCGCAAGCACAATACCCGCGCCCTTTCCGACCCAGAAGGCCGGATCGAGATCGTCGTCTTCGATCCCGACAAGTTCAGCCGCTACAAGTTCGGCACCGGCGCCACCGAGTTCCTGGTCTGCGCCAATTGCGGCGTCTATGTCGCCGCCTACATGGCCGACGGCGATCAGGCCTACGCCAATGTCACGGCAAGTGCGTTGATCGCGCATGCCGAATTCACCCGCCCGGCCCGCAGCATCGAGTATCACGACGAAAACGAAGCGGAAAAGCGTGCCCGCCGGCGCCGCGTCTGGACACCGGCGGCGTTGATCATTGCCGGCGGCTGACCTGGTTCAATCGAACGACAGCGCCGCCCGGACCTCGATGCTTTCGCGGGCCGGCGTCGTGGGGTCGGCGGCGGTATTGATAAAGGCGCCGTGCGCGGTGTAGCGGGCCCGGCCGTCGGTCGCGGAATCGAAGCACTTCAACAACACCGCTTCATCGCGCTGCATGTCCGAGACATAGTGCCAGCGCTGTCCCGGCCGGTAAACGTTCTGATAAATTTCGCCGGTCCTATCCTCGTAGACCAGATCGGTGGCGACAAAATCGTCCTTGGTCAGGGACTGCGCGTCGGCGATCGCCAAGGGTGCGCGCATGGCTGATCCGCCGAACGACCGCCAAACGTTGACCATGGCGTAACGGCCGGCGAGAAACCTGGCCGCCGCGTCCGTGGCAAGCTCGACGCCGATGCGGATTGGGGCCGAAGCTTCAGTATAATCGTTGTGGATCACCGGCACCGGCGGGCGCATCTTTTTTTCGCGCCGCTTGCCGTCGTCCTGAACCCTGATCGTGTGATCGAAGATGTGAACCTCCCGCGCCCCGGTCTGGTCCTGCAAAAGTTGGATCACTTCCGGGTAGTAGATCCGCTCAATGGCGTCGGCGTCGTAGAAATCAGTCATCGCCGTCGGCCGGCGCACCAATTCGAAGCCTTCGCGGTCGAGGCTGGGCGCCGGCTCAAGGCTGCGGGCATCGACAATCGGGACATCGTAGTGGCGGAACTCGCCAGTCCTGACGTTGGTCTCGGCCTTCGTCACGGCCATCAGTACCTGCGGCTTTTCCGGGCTGGCGACGAAAAAGTTGAGGGGCGCGTTCATTATCCCAGCGGCGGTCGGCATCGCTGTCTCCGTCAAAGCGGCATGGCGCATACTCTAGACCGGTCCGACGTAAAAATCGAGCCGGCGCCCGGCCGGGAAACTCCGTGACGGCAGTCGTCGGCAAGCCTATGATGCAACATGAGTTTTTTGCCGTTCCTGCTTGGCTTTGCGATGTTCGCGACGTTGGCGATTCTTGTCGTTGGCATCGTCGGTTTCGCGTTCAACGGCAAGTTTTACAAGAAACACGCCAACAATCTGATGCGGGCCCGCGTCATCGGCCAAGGGATGGCTCTCGCCATCTTCGCGCTGATCGTCTGGCTGTCGACCGGGCGCTGATCCGATGGTTCTGCTGTCGAAAATCTATACCCGGGGCGGCGACAAGGGCGAGACTTCGCTCGGATCCGGCGACCGGGTCAAGAAGCACGCGCTCCGCGTCGCCGCCTACGGCACGTCGGACGAAGCCAACGCCTGCATCGGCCTGGCCCGGTTGCACACCTCTGGCGAAGCCGACGCCATGCTGGCCCGAATCCAGATCGATTTGTTCGATCTTGGCGCCGATCTTTGCACGCCCGAGGACGGCAAGCGGGCCGCCGGTGCGCTCCGCATCGTCGATCAACAGGTGACCCGCCTGGAGGACGAAATCGACGCCATGAACGCCGATCTCGAGCCCTTGAAATCCTTCATCCTACCGGGCGGAACCGACGCGGCGGCGGCGTTGCACCTGGCCAGGACCGTGGTCAGGCGGGCGGAACGGCTGATGACCGAGCTTGCCGAGACCGAGGCGGTCAATCCCGCCGCCGTCAAATACGCCAACCGGCTGTCCGACCATCTGTTCGTCCTGGCCCGAAAACTCAACGACGGCGGCCGCGCCGATGTGCTTTGGGTGCCGGGCGCCAACCGCTGAATTGACCGCCGTCAAAACGGCAGACATCCGCCAGTTTTTGCCTCACCCTCGGCTCATATATTTGACGCAATCGCCGCTTGACCCCCTTGGGGTCAGCCACTAATGTTGCGCTGCAATAAATCTGCCGCCGGCAACATCGGCGACAGATTTCACCCCGGCAAGTGGGGAACCGGGTCGAGCGGGGTTTGGAGAGAACATGAAGGCACTCGTCGCCGTCAAGCGGGTGGTCGACTATAACGTCAAGATCAGGGTCAAACCGGATCAGTCGGGGGTCGAACTCGCCAACGTCAAAATGTCCATGAACCCGTTCGACGAGATCGCCGTCGAGGAAGGCGTGCGCCTCAAGGAAGCAGGCAAGATCGAGGAATTGATTGCGGTTTCGATCGGCCCGGCACAGGCCCAGGAATCGATCCGCACCGCGCTCGCCATGGGCGCCGACCGCGGCATTCTGATCGAGGTCGAGGGCGACGTTCAGCCGCTCGCCGTGGCTAAGCTTTTGAAGGCCGTGATCGAGCGCGAAGGCCCGGAAATCGTCATCGTCGGCAAACAGGCGATCGACGACGATTCCAATCAGACCGGGCAGATGCTGGCCGCGCTCTTGGATTGGCCGCAGGCCACATTCGCGTCCAAGCTGGAACTCTTGGACGGCAAGGCCAATGTGACCCGCGAAGTCGACGGCGGGCTTGAGACCATCAACGTCGATCTGCCGTTCGTGATGAGCGCCGATCTCAGGCTCAATGAGCCACGCTACGCGTCGCTGCCGAACATCATGAAGGCCAAGAAAAAGCCGATCGACACGCTGAAGCCGGCCGATCTCGGCGTCGACACCACGCCCAGGCTGAAAGTTCTCAAAATTACCGAGCCCGAGAAACGCCTCGCCGGCGTCAAAGTCGCCGACGTCGCCGAACTGGTCAGTAAGCTCAGGAATGAGGCGAAGGTGATCTGATGGGCGCCCTGGTTATCGCCGAACACGACAACTCGATGCTCCGTTCGGCCACCCTCAATGCCGTGACCGCCGCCGCCCAGTTGGGCGACGTCACCGTCCTAGTCGCCGGGTCGGGCTCAGGCGCGGTCGCCGCCGAAGCCGCCAAGATCATGGGCGTCAGCAAGGTGCTCCATGCCGACGACGGCGTCTACCAGCACGCGCTGCCGGAAAATCTGGCGCCGCTGATTAAGGGCTTGGCCGGCGGTTACGGGCACGTCTTGATGACGGCGACGAGCATGGGCAAGAATCTGATGCCGAGGGTCGCGGCGCTTTTGGACGTGCAGCAGATTTCAGAAATTCAGGCCATTGAAAGCGCCGATACCTTCGTCCGGCCGATCTATGCCGGCAATGCGCTGGCCACCGTGCAATCGACCGACGCCATCAAGATCATCACCGTCCGCGGCACCGCCTTCGAGGCCGCCGCGGCCGAGGGTGGCAACGCCCCGATCGAAACCGTCGCCGGCACCGG
>JAQBZY010000043.1 GCA_027620395.1 Pseudomonadota bacterium | reverse complement strand
GGGGCCCCGTTGGTAGCCGGGCGGGCCCCCGGGTTCAGGTTGCCGTCACAGATGCTGTTGGACCCAAGCCATCAATTGACCCTTCGGCAGTGCGCCGACCTTGGTGTCGGCGACCTCGCCGTCCTTGAACAGGATCAGCGTCGGAATGCCGCGTACACCATACTTGCTGGGGGTCTCCGGATTGTCGTCGATGTTGACCTTGGCGATGGTCAGCCGGCCGGCCATCTCGGCCGAGATCTCCTCGAGCGCCGGCGCGATCTGCTTGCACGGACCGCACCATTCGGCCCAAAAATCGACCAGAACCGGGCCTGACGCCTGCAAGACATCGACCTCGAATGAACTGTCACTGACTTGTTTCGGCATTATATGCTTCCCTCTGAAATTGCCGGTTTTGGCTGGCCCGCATCGCCATCATCGCCGCGGCATCGTTAAGCGGAATCTAGGTATGGCCGATTGAACCGTCAAGGCGCGTGCCGATCCAGCAACTCGTCCGGCAGTTGCATCCAGGCCGGACCGTCCGTCCACAGTAGGATTGCGCCGATGTCCGCCTGTGGATAAATCAACCGGAGCGCCGCCCTATAGGACGCCATTTGCCGAAGATAGATCGGCGCCACCTGCTCGGGTGTCGTCGGCGCCGGACGGTTGGTCTTGAAATCGACGATCAGAACCCGACCGTCACGGATTGCCAGGCGGTCGATCTGCCCCGAGATCACCCGCTGGCCGGTCGTGGTCTGGATGGTGGCTATCACCGGCACTTCGGCCAGGCTTCCGGGCCCGAACGCGTCGGCGAGGGCCGGATCGCCGAGCACCCGCATCACTTCGGCGGCGATCTCGGTTTGCAATCCGAAATCGAGCCCATGCGCCGGTGCCGCCAGATAGCGTTCCGCAGCCATGCCGCGCTCGCCGCTGGGCACATCGGGCAGCGATTGCAATAGCGCATGCACCAAGAGCCCGCGTTTGAAGCGGTTTCGGTCATCGGCATCGATCGGCGAACGGACCGGTGGCTCGTCGCCCTCTGGCCGGGACGGACTTATGGGTCGATGCGGCGCCGCTTCTTCGGGGCGCTCGGCCGATATCCAGTCCGGCACTGGCGGCGCCATTTCTTCCGATCCTGGCCGGCCGGCACCGTCGCCGTCGGGTTCGCCCGATTGCGCTTCCTCGAACACCAGCCGTCGCCGGCCGTCGAGCTCGGAGACTTCCGCCGCCACCGGCTTGAGTGCGGTTTCGACCATCTCGTACCAGGAGCCCTCGATGCTGCCCCGCTTGCCGGTGAAGCCGGTGACGTAGAGCCGGTCCTTGGCTCGGGTCAGCGCAACGTAAAGCAGCCGCCGGTATTCCTCGGACATGGCCTCGGCGATCCGTTCGCGGGATTTCTGCAAATCCGCCGTCTCGTTGGCGACGATGCCGGGCCAGACCGGTAACGCGTCGGCGCCGAACCAGCGGACCCGGGGCAAATTTTGTCCGGCCGGCAACGTGCAGGCGTCAGCCAGGATGACGATTTCCGATTGCAGGCCCTTGGCGCCGTGCACCGTCATGACCCGGACTTCGTCGCGGCCGAGTTCAAGATCCCGCTTTACTTCGCTGGCGCCGGTTTCCATCCAATGTACGAAGCCTTGCAGCGAAGGGACGTGCTGGCGCTCGAAATCGAGCGCCGCGGCCAGGAAGTCGTCGATCGGCTCCGAGGCTTGCCGGCCAAGATGCGCGGTTAGCCGGGCGCGGCCTTGGTCGGGGCCCAAAATTTCCGAGAAAAACTCGAACGGCGGCATGTAATCGGCACGCCGCCGCCATTCGCCGATCCGATCCATTGCCCAGGCGAACGCGGGTTGCTCGTCCTTGCGAAAAGCCAGCGCGGCGATCAGCGGCCCGGAGCGGCCATTGGCCAGATCGAACAATTGATCCTCGTCGAATTCGATCAGCGGTCCCTTGAGGACCACGGCGGTGTTGAGATCGTCTTCCGCCAGCAGCGCCAATTTGGCAACGGCCAGAAGATCCTGAATCGCCAATTGGTCGGTCAGGATCATCCGGTCGCGGCCAGCGACCGGAATGTCCCGTTTCTTCAATTCCTTGACCATCAATTCCGCGAACTGCTTGCGCTTCTGGACCAAAATCAAAACGTCACCGGCCCTGACTGGCCGACCTTGCGCCGGCAACACCTCGTGACTGTCGAGCCAGCCTCGGATGGTGTCGGCGATCCGAGCCGCGACCCGGCCCTCGGGGCTGTCGGTGCCGACGTAATCGACCGGCGCGTCCCAGGGTTCGCCCTTGTCGTCGTCGTCCGTCCGCTCCTCGTGAGGCCATAGTTCGATCCGTCCGGACTGTCCCTTGCGGGCCCAGACATGGTGAACTTCGCCGTCACCGAAGCGCACCCCCTTGGCGGTTTCGGCATTGGCGAAGACGGCATCGACCAGTTTCAGAATCGCCGGTGCCGAGCGGAAACTCTCGGCCAGTTCGACCGGCCGCCAGGTCTGACCGGACGCCGCGACCCGGCCACCGAAGCGGTCTCGCATGGCGCTGAACAGCGCCGGATCGGCGCCTTGAAAACTGTAGATCGACTGCTTCTCGTCGCCGACCGCGAACACGGTTCTCGGCCGATCCGAGGTTTCCTCGTGCCGGCCAAGCCCGGCATGAAATTCGGCGGCGAGGCCGTCGATCACTTGCCATTGCGGCCGGCTGGTATCCTGCGCCTCGTCGACCAGAACATGCTCGATGCCGCCGTCGAGCTTGTAATGCACCCAACTGGCGCCGCCCGGACTGCTCAGCAGCGCCGACGTGCGTTCGATCAAATCGTCGTAGTCGAGGGCGCCGTGCTGGGACTTCAAATGTTCGTAGACATCGATCAAGGCCTCGCCGATCCGGATCAGCGCTTGGCTGCCGGCGGCAGTGTTGGCGGCCTTGAGACGATCCTGGACGGCGAGAAGTTTTTCGATGATGCGGCCGGCGTGGGCCAGCGCGTCCGGGTCGTGCTGCAGGGCGCCTTTACTTAAAAGCGTGCGCTCCGCCTTCGGTAAACCGTCGGCTTTTAGAAACAGACCGGCGTAATCGCTGTGCCAGGCGCCTTGCCGCCGCTCGGCCGGCATCGCCAACCATTGGCGGGCCGTTGCGGCCATTCTGCGGTTGCCGTCGGCGCCCTGGTCCCAGGCGTCGATCAAGCTGACCAGCGCCGCCCGCTCCCAATCCTCGATCTTGGCCGCCTTGGCCAGGATGTCATCGGCGGTCTCGCCGGGGGCCAGGCCAAGCGCCGCCTCGACGGCTTCGGTCAATCCATCGGCGCCAGCGAAGCGGTTGAGCGCGGTGCGGAATTTCGCCCGGTGCGTATCCAACTCGGCGATCAGGCCGGCGAACCCGGTTTCGTCGACCAGGCCGGCCAAGGCATGCAGTGCGTCGATCAATTTAGCGCCGGTACTTTCGGCGCCGGCGAGCATCCGGTCGCGGGCCTCGGTCTGCAGTTCGCGCTGCGAGCGCTCGTCCATGACCTTGAAATCCGGCGTGATCCGAGCTTCCAATGGGAACCGGCCGAGCAGCGATTCGCAGAACGAATGTATGGTCCTGATTCTGAGCCCGTCCGGTGCCTCCAACATTTCCCCGAACAATCGCCGTGCCCGCGCGGTCAGATCGGCATCGGCCGGTGCTTCGCCGAGCGCGGTCAATTCCTCGGCTAGATCCGGTTCGGGCATCGCCGACCAATCGCTCAAGAGCCTCTGTAGCCTGACTGCCATCTCCGCCGCCGCCGCCTTGGTGAAGGTCAGGCAGAGAATTTTTCCAGGCCGGACGCCGACCAACAAAAGCCTCGAAATACGATCAACCAGGACGCCGGTTTTGCCGGTGCCGGCGTTGGCCGAGACCCAGACCGATGCCGCCGGTGCCGCCGCCGCGATTTGCTGCGCGGTGCGTTGGCGGATGCGGGAGGTGGATTTTTTTCCGCTCATTCGTCGCCGCCGCCGGCGCCCCATTCCTGGACCCTGGCCAGATGGTCGTAGTCGCCGTAAACGGCGTCGAATTGCGGCCGCGGCCTGGACAGATACGGGGTCTTGGGATCGGCGTAACGGACGATCAGCCGATTGACGCCGTCCCTGGTTTTTTCGATGACCTCGGCGACGTCGAGCTTGAGCGGCTTGGCAATGCCGGGCTCGCGGCCGCCGGAAAGCCTGACGTACATCAGCTCGGCGATCCGTTCCGCATCGATGCCCGGGAAACCTTTCGCCAGCGCGATCATTGCTTCGATCGGCAATTGCGGCGTAAGGCCGCTCTCGACTTGCTTGGCGGAGGGCGGCGCACCGGTTTTGTAATCGATGATCGATAGGCCGACGTCGTCTCTGAAATCGATCCGGTCGGCGGTGGCGGTCAGTTTGAACCCACCCCTGACGGCCGCGATGTCGATTTCGCCTTTCTTTTCGGCCAAGACATTCCGCCAGCCAGCATCCAGCCGCCCGCGCTGCCAAGCGACGAACCACTCGGCGATGGTCAGGAACCGTGGCCACCAGAAAGCCCTGACGCCCGGCTTGGCCAGATATCGGCCGAAGACTTCGCGGCCGATGTCGACGAGACGCCTCGCGGCATCGTCCGGCAACGCGCCCGGGTGCTGCTTGATGAACCGGTCCAAGGCCTCGTGGATCAGGCTTCCCTTGTCGGCGGCGCCGGGATCGGCGTCGATCGGATCGAGCGGGCGGAGCTTCAATATCCGCTCGGCATAGATCGCATAGGGATCGCGGATCAGTGTTTCGATCCGGGTCGCGGACAAGCCGGTGGGCCGGGCCCGAGCGGGCGGTTTGGGCGCCGGTGGCGGGACGCGGCGCTCGTGCTGCATGGGCCAGAGCCGCTTCGGATCGTCAACGGCGGCGGCCCAATGGATCCATTTTCTTGCCGTCGGGTCTGCCGGTGCCGGCCCAGCGGCGCGGGCGATCAGATTGTCGATCCGCATCAGCCAGCGCGACGGTACCGTTTGCGCGCCTTGCGCCCGGTGCGCGCGGGTCAGCACGACGTTATCGGCGGCGAAGGCTTGTTGGAAATCATGCGCCGTCAAGCCGATCCTGCGCTCCGGCATCTCGAGGCCGAGCGCGGCCGCCATCGGCCGGCTGATCCACGGATTGCTTTCCGCTTCCGGCGGCCATGTGGCTTCGTTGAGGCCGCCCAGGATCACGGTGTCGGCCCGCTGCAACCGTGCCTCAAGCAGGCCCCAGATGAAAAGCCTGGGATGCCGCCCGAAGCGGGGCCGGACCACGCGGCCGGCCATCAACTGCCCGAACAGGCTTGGGTAGTGTTCGCCGGCCAAGCGGCCGAGGCGACCGATGCAGTCGGTGAATTCTCCCATGAAGGTTGCCGCTGCCTCGCCGGCCTCCTTCGACCACAGTCTGGCGGCGCCGTCGGTATCCTTATCGGCGTCCAGCGCTTCGGCGGCTCGGACATGCGCCGTCGCCAGCTCTTCGAGCGAAACCGGCGCCGAACCGATAAGGCGCTCGAAGGACTGCAATGCCGCCTCGATCCGATCGATCAGCGGTCTCAGCCGGGCGTGCCTCGGTTCCCGAGCCAGTGCCTCGGCGAACGCTTGGCGGAGTCCTTGCAATCCCGGCGCCGGCCTCGGCCCACGCAGGATGGCGATCTCCAAGCCGCGCGTCAGCTCGCGGAAATCCTGCGCCGTCAATCCCGCCGCCGCCAGCGGGTGCTTGAGAAGCGCCAACAGCGGCACCGGGGCGAATCGTTCGAGGGCAGCGTCGGCGATCAGTTTCAGGAATGCGCCGGGCGGCGTTTGCGTCAGCGGAACGCCAGCCGAATCGTCGATTTCGATCCGCCAGCGCCTAAGCGCTGTCTGCACCCGCCTCGCCAACTCCCGGTCCGGCGTGATCAACGCCGCCGTTTCGCCCGGCCGCTCCAAGGTTTCGCGCATGATCAACGCCACGACGTCGGCCTCCTCGGCCGGACTGGCGCAATCGATCCGCCTGAGTCCGTGCTGCGACGCGTCGATGGCAGCGGCCGAAGGCGGCGGCGCGGGATCGAGGGCTGCGGGCCGGAGCGCATCGGAAAAAAGCTTCGCCCGGGGCGTCGATGCGCCGCTCCCTGGAAAGACCCGGACATCGCTTCTGGATACGTCAAGACGTTCCAGCAGATGCCTGAGTCCGAACTGCGGGTGCGTCGGACCCAAGGCGGCCCAGGCATCGTCCGGCATGCCGCGGTCCAGGCCGGGCAACACCACGGCACCCTTCGGTAGCGAGGCGATGACTTTTAAAAGCGCCGCCGTCGCCGGAATCGATCCGGTCGAGCCGGCGGCGATCACCGGCGTCGCCGGTGGGGCCTTGCGCCAGCGTTCGGCTTCGGCTCGGAGCAACAAGCCACGTCTGGCGGTCGGATCAAGCACACCCTCGCCGGCGAGAATTTCCGGCCACTGTTCGATCAGGATTTCGAGAAACGTCAGCACTTCCTGCCAATGCGCCGAGAAATCCTCCGGAACCAGGGTCCGGAGCAAGACAGGATCGCATTCCTCGGTCGCCAGGCGGTCGATCAGGTGCGCCAATTCGCCGGCCAAGGCCACCGCTTGCTCGGGCAGTTCGGCTCGTCCGGGCAGCGCCAGGATCAGGCGTGCCAGCAATAATTGTCTGGCCATCGCCGGCATCGCCGGCGGCACGGCCGGATCGGCGCCGGCGATCGTCAATTCATCCTCATCGATGTCGCCAAGCGGCAGCAGCCTGGGCAGCAGCGCCGCGCCGCCATCGCTTTGCCGCAAAAACGCGTCGGCCAAGGCCCGGCAGGCGCGTCTGGTCGGTAGCAGGACCCGCATTTCGGCCAGCCGGCCCGGTTCACCGCCGGCCTCGGCCAGCAACACGGCGGCCAGATCGTCGACGAACGGCCGTCCGCTTTCGATCGAATAAAGGCGCGGGTTGGGGCCGTCGAATAGGGTCACGTGCGTTTCTTGTCGCCGGGGTAGGGATCGTTCATGAAGGTTTCCGCTTCCGCCAGGCCTTCGGGCGAGCCGATGTGAAACCATTCGCCGTCATGCACCATGCCGTACAGCCGTCCCGCCCGAAGGGTCCGATCAAAGATGACGTTAAGCGAAAAAGGACCGTCCGGCGTGTCCGCAAAGGCTTTCGGATCGATGATCTCGACGCCGGCGAACAGCCAAGGTGTCACTTCACTTTCCGCGCGGCGGGCCACGCGGCCATCCGGATCGGCGGTGAAGTCGCCCGGTCCGTGGTAGCCATGCGCATCGACCGTCGATTGCAACAGCAACAACGCATCCATGCGCTCGGAATTCCAAAGCTCGGCGAGCCGCCCGAGCGTGTCGGTGCCGCCATTCAGCCAAATGGCGTCGGAATTGACGGCGAAAAAAGGCGCGTCGCCCAAAAGCGGCAGCGCCTTTTTGACGCCGCCGCCGGTCTCCAAAAGCTCCGGCTCATCCGAATAGACGATCTCGATATCGGTGCGGTTGGCGAGGTGATTGCGGATCTGGTTCGGAAAATAGTGCAAGTTGACGACCGCGCGTTTGACCCCGGCCTCGGCCAGCCGATCCAAGGCATGATCGATCAACGGCCGGCCCATGAACGGCACCATCGGTTTCGGAATGCTATCGGTCAAAGGCCGCATCCGCTTCCCCAATCCGGCGGCCAACAGCATTGCCGATCTCGGCATGATGGCGGCGCCGGTCAAGATGGCTCCGCGTCGGGTTGGCGGCGGAGCGACGGCGGAATGGTCGCATCGAACCATGCCAGAACCGGTCGCATGTGCGGATCGGCGAGGGAATTTTCGAGCAGCCGCCAGACGCGGGGAATGTGGCCGAGGTAGTGCGGCTTCCCGTCACGCCGCCAAAGTCTGGTGAAGATGCCGATTACTTTGGCGTGCCGACCGGCGCCCAGGACGGCGATATCGGAAGCGAACCCGGCCGGATCGAGTTTCGGAAATGCCTCCAGATATCGAGCGATGCAGTGATGGCGGAGTGCCGGGCGGATATCGCGTCTGGCATCCTCGATCAGCGACATCACGTCGTAGGCGCGGGCACCGGCGAGGGCGTCTTGAAAATCCAAAAGGCCGCAGCGGGCGATACCGTCGCGCTCGGGCAGCCACATCAAATTGTCGACGTGATAGTCACGGAGCACCAGCGTCTCGCGTCGCTCGGCGATTTCGGCGAGGGCCTCGGTCCATGCTTGGCGATAAGCCGCGGTGTCGGCGGCCGGCGTCGGCCGACCGGTGACGGCGGGCAGATACCATTCGGGCAACAGCATCGCCTCGGCCAGCAAGTGTTCCAGGTCATAGGCCAGGG